>JAHEAD010000004.1 GCA_019721075.1 Candidatus Sysuiplasma jiujiangense | reverse complement strand
ATACTACTAACTATTTAGACTCTTCGGTCCGAGCACACTGGCAATTCAAAAATCGAATCAAAAACGCTTATTTTCCTAACCCTTTATGGCCGCCATAGGCGACGACAGAAGATTGAAATACTTTCAGTGCCAATCTTCCGATCCCGTGATTGGATGAAATATATTTTTGTCACGGGCGGAGTGATTTCCGGCCTTGGAAAGGGAACAACTGCTGCCTCACTTGGAAGGCTTCTGGTTTCACGGGGATACAGGGTTTCCGCAATAAAGATCGATCCTTACCTCAATACGGATGCCGGAACGATGAATCCGTTTGAACACGGCGAGGTTTTTGTTCTCGACGACGGCGGCGAGGTTGACCTTGATCTGGGAACTTATGAACGCTTCCTTGACACCAACCTGTCGAGCGATCACAACATAACTACGGGAAAGGTCTATTTCAGGGTAATCAGCAAAGAACGGAAGGGAGCGTACCTGGGAAGGACTGTACAGATAATCCCCCACGTAACCAACGAAATAAAAAATGAGATTGCGAGGGTTGCGGAAAACTCTGGTGCTGACATAGTCGTGGTCGAGCTGGGCGGAACGGTTGGAGACATAGAGTCCATGCCGTTCCTTGAAGCTGTAAGGCAAATGCGTATGGACCTCGACAGGGGCGGAACGCGCAACTGCCTCTTTGTGCATACGACTCTTGTTCCCGAAGTCGGTTCGGTGGGCGAGCAGAAGACTAAACCCACACAGCATTCGGTCAAGGAACTCAGGGCGATCGGCATTGATCCGGACATCATTGTGGCAAGGGCGGAAAGAGAGATAGAGAAAGACATCAAAGAGAAAATTTCACTCTTCTGCGATGTGCCGGTTGAGGGTGTGATCAGCGCTCCAAATCTGCCGTCCATTTACGGCATTCCGATGCTGCTCGAAGAGCAGCACCTGGCGGAATATGTACTCAGGAAATTCTCCCTCCCTGAAGGAAGGCCGGATATGTCGGCATGGAAGGATTTTTACAGCAGGCTAACGAACCCGAAATACAGTGTCCAGGTAGCGGTAGTCGGAAAATACACGGATCTTTCGGATGCCTACATCAGCCATATAGAGGCCTTTCATCATGTCGCTGCAGAGACCAGCTGCAGGGTGGATGCAAAATTCATTGAGGCCGAAGATATAGAGCGGAGAGGCGCAGATGCCGTACTGTCCAAAATGGATGCAGTCCTCGTCCCGGGAGGATTCGGCCACAGAGGGGTGGAGGGCAAGATTTCTGCGGCAGGATTTGCAAGACAGACCAACAAACCCTATCTCGGTGTCTGCCTCGGATTTCAATGTGCGCTCATTGAATTTGCACGAAATGTTCTGGACCTGAAAGATGCAAACAGCACCGAATTCAATCCAGACACGCCATATCCGGTGATTGACCTGCTGCCCGAGCAGAAGAACGTGAGTGACAAGGGAGGCACGATGAGACTTGGATCGCATAAGATAATCGTTGAAGAAGGGAGCAGGGCTATGCAGCTCTACGGCTCAGGCAGCATCTTTGAACGGCACAGGCACAGATACGAGGTCAACCCGGAGATGATAGCCGATTTCATGTCCAAGGGGATTAAATTCTCAGGCAAGTCCGAGGATGGAAGGAGGATGGAAATAGCAGAGATTGGAGCTGCAGACTACTTCATGGGTTCGCAGTTCCATCCCGAATTCAAGTCAAGACCCAACAAACCATCGCCGCTGCATCTCGGGCTGATCAGGGCGGCGATCAGGCAGAAATACGGTGTTTCAGGCTGAATTATCAAACTGCCGCATTCTTCCGATCGCTTTATATTCATGATGGTTTAACTATGCATGCAGGAATAAAAAAATGACCGATTCGCAGGACGCGTTGAATTACAGGGAACTGCTCAAGAGGGCAAAGAGCGAAATGCCTGAGGCGATTTCAAGCGGCGAGAGGTTCCAGATCCCGGAGCCTGATCTGATTGCCGAGGGGAAGAGTTCGGTATTCAGGAATTTCATGGACATAGCGGAAAAGCTGAGGAGGGATCCGCAGCATCTCCTGCAGTATCTGCTGCGCGAAATGGGGACAGCAGGTACGCTCGAGGGACGACGCGCCGTGTTCAAGTCAAAGCTGAATCCAATGCAGGTCGACGAGAAGCTCAAGGAATACACGGACGTTTTCGTAATATGTTCTGAATGCGGAAGACCGGACACTAGGATGGTAAAGGAAGGAAGGATACTCCTGCTTGAATGCGAGGCTTGCGGCGCGAAGAGGCCGGTGCATGTCAAGAAGACAGTTAAGGCGGAAGAGGACAATTCGCTGAAGGAGGGTTCCGTGCTCGAGGTGAGGATTGAGGATGTCGGTTCGAGGGGAGACGGCGTTGCGCGCCTGGACAGGTACATCATATACATTCCCGGGGCACAGAAAGGTTCCACGGTGAAGATCAGGATAGGAAAGATGAGCGGCACGATTGCATTTGCAAACATAGTGCAGTAAGGTGCAAGGCATGTCTTCGACGGTGGCGGAGGGAGAAAAGTTTTCCTTCTACCTGCCTGTATTCGTAACAGGCATCCTGTTCATCGGCGTGCAGATTGCTGCGCTGCTACTTGTTCCACAGTACAAAGTTTTCGGATACCAGGCATTCGGCCCGCAGGGCCAGACGAACCCTCTCATACCTCTTCTCTATGTTGCGGTTCTCATACTTTTCACTGCACTGATGATCTACATTCTCAAAAAGAACAAAGGCAGCTGGCTCAGGGTGATTTTTATTTTCGTCATCTCCCTTTCAGCGATATATGTGCTTCTGCCCGTGTTCGTATTTGCTCTCCCCTCCCTGCCCGTTGTGGATTTCTATCTTTCGCTGGCTGCGATGATACTGATTGGTATCGCACTCTGGCGCTATCCGGAATGGTATATTGTAGACACATGGGGATTTATCATGGCAAGCGGGATAACAGCAATATTTGGAATTTCGCTTGGCATTCTGCCTGCATTTGTTCTGCTGGCAGTGATGGCTGCCTATGATTTTCTTGCGGTTTACAGGACAAAACACATGCTCGATGTCGCGGAAGGCGCGCTGGATCTGAATCTGCCCATAATGCTCATGGTTCCCAAGAAAAGCGGCTTCAGCAACTTCGGGAAGAAGGGAAGTGTGGTGCGTTCGGAAGATGCGTCGGAACGCGATGCGCTTTACATAGGTCTGGGCGACATGATAATCCCGGGCGTTCTGACCATAAGTGCATTTTCCAACCTTTCCGCGGCCGCTTCAGTTTCCGGTATTCCAGGCAACCTTCTTGTCGCAATGGGATGCATAACAGGTGCTCTGGCCGGTTTCGCAGTGCTCATGAGACAGACTTCTAAGGGAAGGGCACAGGCTGGCCTTCCTTTCCTGAACACAGGAACAATCCTGGGCTTCCTGCTGTCCTACATGCTTGTTTTCCACAATTTTGGATTTGGCTTTGTTTTCAGCATCTGACAGCAAGCTGCCTTCATACGGTATTTCAGTGGATGCAACAAATGACGCACACGAAGGCAATATGGTGCCGACATGTTACCTCCATGAAGACCGGCATGTTGAACTTATAGCTTAGGAAGCATCTCTGATCGCGAGCAGGATAAGCAGCATGATCTGATTATCATATATGCGCCCCGCCTCGCGACATGCCGTGCAGTATTCCTGAAAGATTCCACATCTCCTCCATTCCGGCAATCTCTGGATCAGGTGCCCTGGTGCAGATGTCCGGTTGGGAAGCGGTATCCCTGACAATCCGCAACGGAGCGGTTTCTTCAGTATCCGGCAGCAGTCTGCACTCCTGTTATTTAACAGGTCCATCATACTGCCAGGATTATCACTACCCCTATCCGCGTCGGCAGTGATGCAATAGCAAAAAGAGGGACAATGCCGCTTTTTCTCCGTGGAAAGCGGGCAATCAAAATTTCCTGAAAGTAAGGCAGTAATGGAATGGGCCGGCATCTATATTGCCGAACTGGTCAAATGGTCCCGACCGTATGATTTTCCGGCTCTCCTCTTCCGAGAGGCGCATTTCTTCAGGCGGGCCAAACTCGGTGCGCATCTTCTTCCAGTCCAGGTTTATCATCAGGCCACCGCTCCTTAAAACCCTTCCTGCCTCTCTGACAACCTCATCCGGCTTCGCAAAGTCGTGCAGAACATTCGCCATGAACACAGCATCAAGTTTCCCGTCAACTATTGGAAAACCGGAATCTGCATCTGCGAGAAGAGGAAACACGTTTGCAATACCCTTCCCGGATATAATCTCGACGCACTTTGACAGCAGAACAGAACTGGAATCCAGTGCATAGACCTTACCCCCTGTTCCGACCCTCGAGGCAATTTCAGCAGCAAAGAAACAGGGACCGGAACCGACATCGATAACGTTCCATCCTTCAGCGATGCCTGACGCCCCTATGATTTTTGAAGGATCCTGCCACTTTCTTCTTTCCTCAGACAGCAGAAATGAAGACGCGTGATCGAAAGAGTGCCCGGAGTGCCCGTGACCATCTACATGTGCATGTCCGTGGGCATGATGCCTATCCGGCCTGCTTCTGCTTTTATCCTCGTCGTTCATCATTTACATCTCCTTCAGAATAAACGCATCTGTCGCATTCAGTGGATTCGGTCAGGATGCCGTCCTTTTTCATACCGCCGGCATCAGTGACCGCTTCCGCGATGTAAGCGTATGATACGGCCTATCCGACATGTCACTAAAGAGCTTTACGGATTGAGGAAGAAACTTGGCGGACGGGTCAGGGCCAGGCTGCAGACCGCCGATTCCAGACGGTAACGCCTAATTCTGCCACTCGCACTGAGCAAAGTTTTTATATTGTCATTGCTAGACCGGCATTGCATGGCAATCTGGAACGGACGATCCAACAGGAAATCAACGGGCGGACGCTACGTTCAGTCGAGGAAGAAGAAGAGATTCGAGGTCGGAAGAGAGAGGCAGTTCACCTTCCTGGGTCCCCACAGTATCAAACTGTACAGAACAAAGGGGAGCAATGCCAAATCAAGGGTCCTTGCGGAAGATTACGCGAATGTCACCGACAGGAAGACAGGAGTGACAAAGAAGGCGAAGATTGTCACTGTCAAACAGAACCCGGCAAACCCCAACTACACTCAGAGAAATATAATGAACAAGGGTGCCGTAATTCAGACCGAAATTGGAATGGCACTTATCACCTCCAGGCCCGGGCAGCATGGCATGATTAATGCCATTCTTCTGCCTTCCGAGAGCAAATGATTTTTTGCAGCGGGCCTTTTGGGTCAGCATCTGCGTTTGTTCATGCATCGTTCACAGTTCATATGTCACTCGACCTTGTCACGTTGAGCCTCCGCACGGTTGCATAGGGGACTGTACTCGGTGTTTCTGATTCTCCCCACCAGCTCAAATGTTCCCTCTCTCCCGATATATCTGAAATACGCTTCATCAGCGAAATGAGATTCTCGGTAACGCGTATCCCCCTGACAGATCCAGCTATCTCTCCCCTGCGAATCAGGAATATTGCATCCCTCGGAATAGTGGAAAAATCACCGCGTGCATAGTTGCTGTAACGGGTATACCACGTGTTATTGATATAAAGGCCATTCCGCACATCGCCTATCATCTCGTCCTGTGTGGATTTTCCTTCCTTCATCGACAGCATAAATGACTCGGGAGCAATAAGGCCGGCATTTCCCGTGCTTCTGGTCCCGAATTTCTTTGCGGTGGATGTGTTATGGAGATAACTTTTCAGCACCCCCCCTGTTATGATGGGGGTCCTGCGGACCGCGACTCCTTCATCATCGAATGCGCGGAATCCGTAAAGCCTCCGCGTTGCATCATCCTCAATTGTCACGAGTGGAGATGCAACCTTCCTGCCGATCTTTCCCGCAAAGCAGGAAAATCCGGAAATGACCGTATATGCGGACGCCATGTTGCCTACCTGCGAGGCTAACGCAGCGACAACCATGGGATCCAGCACTGTGTCGAATCTGCCTTCCTGCCCGACTGCCGGGTTCAGTGCCGCCCTTGCAAGCGCCGATGCCTTGAGTGCGGCTTTTTCCGGCCTGAACTTGCTGTGCGAAAGGGATGTTACAACCGAATGCCCGCTCGCGCCGTCGCCGGCGAAACATCTGATAGAGAAGTAGTACGATGCGGAACTCTCCCTGCGTCTTATCCCGCTGGAAGTGATAAGAAAACGCGTGTAAAAAGTGTTATAAAGGGAGCCGGCAGAGCCAGTCGAGCCATTGCCTGCGGCACTGTTTATGGAGTCGTGTACCAGACCGGAGAGATCGGCGTCAGATGCTTTCTTCTCCCTGGTGTAGTAATTGCGGGCGGAAGTGGATCTGGCTATGCCTGCATATTCCTCGTTAGGTGTAGACACATCTGCAGTCTTCCTGGCGTTTTCCAGCACTTCCCTGTAATCGGCAATCCCCTTGGCAGTCGTGGCGACCACCTTCTTCTCCCTGACAAGAAAGAGCTGAAAATTCGTCTCCGTCCACCTGTTGAATATGTCAATATTGTTTTCGCTGAAGCGGATCTGCCTGGTATCGCCTGAAACTGCATTTACAATGACGTCGGAGAAATCCTGCCTGAGCGCTTCGTCCATAATTTTTCCCGCGATTCCTTCCACCGATTCGGTTTCCATGCGCATCATCTCACTTTATCATTACATTCCGGAGCCTGATCACAGGACCGCCCATATCCACAGCCATTCCCTGCATCGGATCGCCCTTCCCGCAGGAACCGCCGAAATACCTGACGTTTCTGCCTACGGCGTCCACGGAGCTCCAGAAGCCTTTCGTTGTTATTTCAAGTGTTGGGGATCGCACCGGCGTGGTGAGTTCCCCGTTCTGTATCCTGTATGCTCCCCGTCCAACGTATTTCTGATTGAAACGTCTGTCGTCTATATTCCATTCGGTAAAACCCTTGATATATATTCCTTCCTTAACACCGTGGATTATATCGTCGTCGCTGTACTCTCCGGGTAAAAGAAATGTGTTCGCCATCCTGACCAGCGGTTCCATGTCGTACGATGCCGCCCTTCCGGCGCCGTTGCTGCCCGCGCCTGTCCTGGAACCGCTCTCCCTGTTCTGGAGGAACTCGTTGATCAGGCCGTTCCTGTAGAGCACTCTTCTCCTTGCCTTCACACCTTCATCATCATATGCATAGTAACCGTAACTGTTTGGAATTGTAGGATCGTCCACTATAGTGACCATATCTGAGCCTATTCTTTCACCCATTGAGTCCATCCGGACAAAAGACTTGCCTGCCTGGGATGCCTCCCTGCCCATGATCCTGTCCGCTTCCATAGGATGACCGCAGCTTTCGTGACAGGCAATGCCGGTAACCTCATTGCCGCAGACGACGTCCAGCTTTTCTCTCTTCGCCGACTTGCCTTTTTCAATGGATGTCTTCAGGGCACGTGTGTCGGCTACCGCTTCCTCCTCTATACCAAGCTTCTCGAAAGCTTCGTATCCGCCGCTGTAGCCGTAATCACGGTGAACCTGCTCCGAGTCGGCACCGCTCAGAACACGCACAAAATAGGTCACAACAAGCTTGGGATCCCTGCCCGTGATTCTTGTTCCCTCGGAATCGGCATAAAATTTGGTTTCATTCCGTTCCGTCAGGAATATCTGCCTGAAGGAACGCAGATCCACGGAGGCCGCTATCTTCCTGTCGAGATCTGCAACCATACCTATTTTGGAACGCTCATCAATCGAGTCGAAAGGCATCTTCACATCCACGGTCCACTCCGCGTGTTCCGATCGGCCAGTGGCAAGATCGGCAGAACTGCTTTTACACGCGTTTGCCATCGAAATTGCAGCTGAGACAGCACGCCTGACTTGATCCGATTTCAAGCTGCCGGTGGCTGCGAAACCGATGCCGGATGCTGTTGCGACGCGGACAGCAATTCCATAATCCGTATCGGGGGATATGACGGAAAGAGAACCGTTTCTGAAGAGCATCCTCAGGGTTCTGCTCTTCCTGTAGGTGACACCGACATATCTAATCCCGGGCCTGGAGGCCTGTTCAACTGCTTTTTCGGCAAGGTCAAATCCCGTACCATCATCCAAACTATCACTCCGGATTTGCTTGGGAAAATGTATGGAGTTGTTGCATAAATAGTACTCATACAGTCATAACTGCATTCTGCCGTCTGCATATTTATCCCGGTACTGTGCTGCTTCCTCAAGTGCTGCATCCACGGCTTCTGCGGCAGATTCAACCATTATGAATCTTCCCTCCTGCGGTTTGCCTCTTTTAAGTTCAAAGCCATCGATGGAAATCACTGATTTCCCCTCGGCAACGGCGAATGAAGCCTCGGAAAGCGTGCCGTTTGAACCGTCGATTGCTATGAGTGCGTCCGAAGCTCTGACGATAAGGAAATTTCTTGCATAGCCTATGCCTGTCGGAAGGCTGACTGTCAGGTAGCTGTTTCCTTCAGACGGATGAAACCCGGGAAGTATTCCAACTGTCAGACCTCCTGATTCAAAAGCTCCTTTTGCCGCACTCTCCATTACGCCGGAAAGACCGCCGCACACGACAATGGCCCCCCGGGCTGCAAGAAGTTTTCCGACGTTGAGAGCGATGCCGAGGTATTTCTCTTCAGGATCGCTGCCTCCTATTATTCCTATGTTATACATGACGCGCATGCCGCAATCTCCGGAATGATGAATATATCATAAGTGCAATGAGAATAAAAAGCAATCTGAATCCTTGATTTTCCGTGAGACACCCATGCTGTTGCAGAGGCGTGCTGTGCCGGTTCATGCCGAATGCAATTATTTTCATCTTAAAATCGCGCTGAAATAAGCACAGGTTATTGCATTCGCGTGTCAAAAGATTAATAACCTTCACTCCCTCATTACAGACCGCATGAAAAGGAACAAACAATGGGTTCTCTGGCCATCATATTTCGATATCAGACTGAAGAGGAAGGAGGGGCGAAGGATACCAAAGAAGGCGGCCATTGAGTCGCCCAACATTCAGATGATATCCGATGCACTGAAATCGCTGGGAATTGAGCACGAAATGGATGAAAACGCCTCCTATCCGTCACAGCGGTACAGGAAGGAGGGGAGGGTATTCGTTTCCGGCACCGTGAAAAAGACGGAAATAATCAAGGCAGTGAGCAGAAAACTCAGGGAAAAGCAGCCTGCAGCGCACTGAACAGTGATGGTGGTCGGATGCTTGAATTTGAAGAGTTCCGGGTTGCTGACAGGAATTCCGAGTTTGCAGGAATGCCAGTTTCGCGGCTCATGGAAAATGCAGGAGCGCAGCTGGCGCATGAGATACTTTCCAGTTTTCATGACAGAAAGCATGCAGTTTTCTTTTGCGGTTCCGGAAACAACGGCGGCGACGGATTTGTGGCTGCCCGTCTCGTATCGGAGAGCAAGGACACAGCCGTGATAGTTGCCTCCGCCGAAAGGCCAACCGCCGGCAGTCTTCTGGGAGAGAAATTCAGCAAAATTTCCGGCCTCGTCCGTGATGACTCCTATACAGAGACGCTTCCGGCGGCAGACATTGTCATTGTCGACTGCCTGCTCGGCTCGGGCATCGACAGGCCGCCGGCCGGAAGATATCTGGAACTCATCAGAAAGATAAACGAACTGCACGGCAGAGGAGCCGCCGTTCTTGCAGCCGACATCCCCTCTGGTTTCCCGTTCGCAGAGCATGTTATTCCGGACGTCACAGTCACATTCATGGATACCAAGACAGGGATGAATGAGCACAATTCGGGAACGATCAGGATTGTGGACATCGGCATACCCTCAAAGGCACTGGAATATACCGGTCCTGGTGAGATGCTCCTCTTCCCTGTTCCGCACTCTTCCTCACACAAGGGCAACAACGGAATTGTCACTGTCATCGGCGGTAGCATTTTTCCTGGGGCTCCTGTGTTCTCAAGCCTGGCCGCTTACAGGACCGGCGCCGATCTGGTATATACGCTGGTTCCAGGCAGGATGCATGACATCGTCAGCTCGTTTTCTCCTAATTTAATGGCTTTTGCATGTGGCGAAAACGATTTTTCAGAGGCAGGCATCAGGACCGCAATGGAATGGGTGGAAAGGAGCGGTGCCGTGGTGATCGGGCCCGGCACTTTATTCAGTTCATTTGACAGCATTGCGACAAAGCTGATAGCCGAAATTTCAAAACCGATGGTCATCGATGCTTCGGCCATTGAGACAGTGGGCAGAAAGAACGGACTCCTGCACGGAAAGAAGACGGTTGTGACACCTCATTCAGTTGAATTTTTCAAACTGACGGGGGAGGAGCCCGGCGATGATGTTGATTCCAGGAAGGAAGCGGTCAGCAAATGGGCTCGCCGCCTTGGCACAACGATCCTCCTGAAGGGCAGAATCGATGTAATCAGCGATGGCGAAAGGACAAAGCTCAACGAGACCGGAAACGCAGGCATGACGGTCGGCGGAACAGGTGATGTTCTGACCGGCATAGTCGCCGCCCTATTGGCAAAGGGTCTCAGCCCGTTTAATGCGGCGAGGCTGGGGGCCTATATCAACGGTTCTGCAGGAGACATATGTTTCGGCAGAAAATCATACGGCCTGCTTGCAACGGATGTCATAGAAGCGGTGCCAGAGGTACTCTTGAACAGTCTGGGGAAACTGAAGTGAAAAAGATTGCAGTCATATCGGATATACATTCGAACATGCCGGCCCTAAGCGCCGTCTTTAGACACATCGAGAAGGAGCAGGTCGACGAGGTGATATGTGCAGGTGACATTGTAGGCTACAACGCGATGCCGAACGAGGTCATAGAACTGCTGCGGGAGAAAAATGTGATATCAATAGCCGGAAACCATGACAGCAGTGCTGTTACGGGAAACTACGAGCGCATGAACAGCCTTGCCGCCAGGGCACTGGAGCTGAATGTGTCTGCTACGAGCAGTGAAAACTTCAGATATCTGAGGGAGCTGAAGCCAAATGCGCGGTTAGACGGCATTGCCGTCTTCCACGGCTCGCCATTCGATCCGGACGAATACGTATACGAAGACATGGCCGATGCAAAGATTATAGAAGCCTCCGGAAAGCAGCTCACGGTGCTGGGCCACACGCATATACCCTATGTGAAGAGGATTGGAAAGATGACAGTGATGAATCCCGGATCCGTGGGACAGCCGCGTGACGGTGATGCCAGGGCATCCTTCGCGATAATTGACGGGAACAGTATCGAAATAAGGAGAACACACTATGACATCGACAGCATCTTCAGGGAGAACATGAAGTCAGGTATTCCGCTGCCCCTTTCGGAAAGGCTGAGGTGGGGAGTCTGAATGATGCTGCTCTCTCGGTTGAGCCTGTCGCCGGGCATCCTGCCCTCATAGCAGGGACTGACAATCCATCCGTAGTCATTGCCGACCTTCATGTGGGCATGGGAGATGATTTCGAGAACAGGGGTGTGTATACAGGAAGACAGATTGAAAGGATGCTTGCTGAAATCATAGGACTGTCCTCCTACGGAAACCGTCTCATAATACTCGGCGATCTGAGACATGAATTCTCGGCGGTTAATTCACGTTCTGCTATACCAGATTTCATGTCAAAGCTGCTGGAATACTACAGTAAGATAGAGCTTGTTCCGGGAAATCATGACGGCTTGATCGTGAGACAGCTGCCGCAGCGCGTCATAGTCCACCCTCCGGGCGGCTTCACAAGCGGCGATATTGCATTCACGCACGGCCATACCTGGCCTGAAGAGGAAATGATGAAAAGGAAGATACTGCTCATGGGTCACCTTCACCCCGCTATCGAGTTCGTGGATTCTCTCGGAAACAGTTACATCGAGAAGTGCTGGCTGAGGGCCCCGTTCAGGAAGAGAGATCCTACTTCGACATACAGACGGCTGCCTGAAGAGGTTGTTGTGGTACCGGCATTCAATCCATTTCTGACCGGGACTCCCGTGAACAGAGATCCGGGCGGGCTTGGCCCCCTGTTTAGAAACAGGCTGATTGAAGTCAGAAAGAGCAGACTCTATCTTCTTGACGGTACATTTCTGGGAAGGCTTGCGACGAATGTTATACGCGGTGAGGGAAAGACACGGAAAAATAACTGACCCGAAAGAAATCTGTTCAACGGAAATATTTGTATGCAGGGAGTCCATGAGGAGTGGGGGACAGGCACGCAGTGACAGACAGCAGCCACGCCTCAGCGGACGGAGTAAGCGGCGTCATACTTCGCCAGCTCTCTGAACTGCACGGAGTGTTAAAAGCTGTTTTCAACCACGGTGGCATGCCGAAAGTCCATGCACGCCGCGACAGGTTTTGCATCCTCTGCCTGGACACGGTTGATTCACAGGACAGCTACAGTTGTGACTGTGGTGCAAACTATCACAGAGGATGCTTCATGACACTGCATTTCTGTTCCAGATGCAGAAGCAGCAGTTCTGAAGAAAGTATTGCTCTGAGGGAATCTGGGTGGCTGCCAAAGTTCGCAAACTTCGATGATCTGTCTGGCGATGAATCATTCACATCACTTCACTGTCGAAACTGCAATGCAGAGGTTGGCGCAAAGGATCGCTACTGCGGCGGGTGCGGATACCATCTGAGCACCGTTACCGGCTTCCTCTGCCCGGTCTGCACAACAGAGATAAAGACTGAAAATTCATTCTGCAGCTGCTGCGGAGCAACCTTCGGCGACGAAGCTGTGACACTCATCCAGTGCCCGTACTGCCTGCGGCTGATCGAGGCTGGCGATCTCGAATGCAGTTGCGGAATGACCTTACCTCCGACATGCACCAGGTGCGGTGCACCGACTGATGACGAACTTTACTGTGCTGGTTGCAATATCCGCTTTGAACTGGAACCCGTCTGAACCATCCGAACCGGCTGCGCCTGTCAAGGTCAAGTGTTTCATCATCTCCGGAACAATCGAATTTCGTATGACAATCGTCAGACGATAAGTGATGTTTTAAATACATTATTTGCAATACCTCTAAACTACCTTTCTCGGGATGGGAACTAGATGGAATCGATCGTAGAGGATGCACTTAAGCAGGACCACGGAGCTGTGGATGGAACGTTTTCGGACGCGACAGATGAAGAGCTGATGCGCTTAGTTGATTCACTTAAGGTGAGGATAAGCATTATAGGCTGCGGTGGCGGAGGCTCGAATACAATAAGGAGATTGCACCAGGGAGGTGTTTTTGGCGCATCCCTCATCGCGGCAAACACGGATGCAAGACATCTGCTTCTTCTCAATGCCCCTCACAAAGTGCTTCTCGGCAGGAGACTTACAAGGGGCCTCGGGGCAGGTGCGCTTCCCGAAATAGGGAATCAGGCAGCCGAGGAGGCAAGGGAGGACATACGTAAATATCTGGAACATGATGACATCGTATTCGTCACTGCCGGAATGGGAGGCGGCACGGGTACCGGCTCAATACCGGTAGTGGCGCAGATTGCAAAGGAGAATCGTGCGCTTGTCATGGCTGTTGTCACTCTTCCGTTCAAGGCTGAGGGCACAATAAGAATGCAGAATGCGCTCCGTGGACTTGAGAGGCTTCGAAGTTTTGCGGATACGACAGTGGTCATTCCGAACGACAAACTTCTGGAAATCGTTCCAAGACTCCCTCTTGATGCTGCGTTCCGCGTCGCTGATGAAGTGCTTGCGCAGTGCATCAAGGGCATAACAGAAATTGTAACCAAGCCCGGACTCGTCAACATCGATTTCGCGGACATAAAGACAATAATGGGATCAGGCGGTGTTGCGCTCATAGGGATAGGAGAATCGACAGGTGCAAAGGACGAACGTGTCGAGGATGCGCTGAGACAGGCCCTGACATCGCCCCTGCTGGGCGATGTGGACATAAAGGAGGCAAAGGGCGCACTTATAAGGGTTGTGGGAGGGAGCGACATGACGCTAAAGGAAGCGCAGAGAGTGGCCGAGGCGGCGTCGGCAGCTATGGGGCCCAGGGCAAGAATCATCTGGGGTTGCAGCGTCGAGCCGGAGTCCGACGGGAAGATAAAGGTGCTTGTTGTGATAACGGGTGTAAAGTCACCCTTCATGCTCCCGCAGGACAGCCTGAGCGACCGGGGAGTCGATTTCATTAAATAGGAAGCATCCTACTCGAATTCGGGTTGACAGTAAAGGAAAAGACGGGAAGAAGGAGATACATAGCTGCCTCGTTTGTACCCCCGCTCTCTGGAGGCAATGAGATAGTGCGTCTTCTGTCTGAAGCCATAGGCCGGACTGCGGTTATGGAGGCACGGGTGAAATTCATCTCAATGAAAGGGAACGTGGCCATAATAAGATGTGTTCATTACAGTGCGGCAACCGTCGTGAACGGGCTGAACAGGATAGGTGGAAAATACAGGTGCACCACACTGTGCACATCGGGAACGCTGAAATCACTGAGGCACATGCTCGGACAGCCGTCGGCGGAGACGGGAAAGGGGAGTTAGAGCGCAAGGACAGGAAAAGAAGAGTTTTTAAGCTTAAATAAGATAATCGCATCCGAACTTATGTCATATTTGGAGTTGGTTAAATAATGCAGCCAGGACAGATGGCCTACGACAGGGCAATTACGGTTTTCTCGCCGGATGGCAGACTGTTTCAGGTCGAATACGCCAGGGAAGCCGTGAGACGCGGGACGACGACGGTGGGTATAAAATTCAAGGACGGCGTTGCACTCATAGTCGACAAGAGGATCGCAAGCAGGCTGATGGAGCCCTCCTCAATGGAGAAGATATACCTCATCGACGATCACATCGGGTGTGCGACTTCGGGACTTGTTGCCGATGCCCGCGTGCTTGTGGACAATGCAAGGGTCATGTCGCAGGTAAACAAGATAACATACGGCGACAGGATAAGCGTGGAAGCGCTTGTGAAGAGGATATGCGACTACAAGCAGCAGTATACCCAGTACGGTGGGGTCAGGCCCTTCGGAACCTCGCTTCTGGTTGCCGGCGTGGATGACAGCGGTGCACATCTGTTCGAAACTGATCCGAGCGGAGGCCTTGCATCCTACAAGGCAAGTTCCATTGGAGCCGGCAGAAATGTCGTGATGGATTTCTTTGAAGAGAATTACAAGGAAGATCTCTCCATGGAGGATGCGACCGTCCTCGCGCTCAAGGGATTGAAGAAGGCAACCGAAGAGGAACTCAATCCCAAGGCTATTGAGGTAGGGATGGTAAAATCTGGTGAAAATTTCAGGAAGCTCGAAACCGGAGAGGTTGACAAATTCGTGAAGCTGGTTGGTGCCTCCTGATAATACAACCGGTGCACGTGTATGGTAGATCTTGACGAGGCCATAGTGGGCAGATACGAAATCAAGGGAGAGGTTTTCGAAATACTCATAGATCCGCGCATAGTCAAATACCTGAAGGAAGGGAAGGAGGTTGACGTCGCAAACCACATGGCCGTCGAGGAAATCTTCAAGGATGCTAAAAAAGGGACAAAGCAGTCGCCGGAAAAACTGAAGGAATTTTTCGACACGGACGATATAGGACAGGTGGCCCGTACCATACTCCAGAAGGGGCAGGTCCAGCTGACAACCGAGCAGCGCCGCATCATGGCGGAGACAAAACGGAAGCAGGTGGCCACCATCATAGCAAGAAACGCAATAAATCCGCAGACCAGGACCCCTCATCCGCTGGCCAGGATTGAGGCAGCCATGGAAGAGGCGAGGGTCAGAATTGATCCATTCAAGTCTGCGGAATCACAGGTTCAGGAAGTGCTGGATGCACTAAGGCCGCTGATACCGATAAGGTTTGAGAATGCGAAGATCGCGATAAAACTGAGCGGGGAGGATTATGGCCGCTGCTATGAGGATCTCCTTCACTTCGGCAAAATAACGAGGGAAGAGTGGCAGAATGACGGTCACTGGGTGGGAATACTGGAGATACCGGCAGGGATGCAGACAGATCTTTTTGAGAAGATCGGGCACAAAACCAAGGGCAAGGCAGAGACCAAAATATTAAAATAGAGTGTGGATTTAGAATTCATATTCAGGTCGATACTGGAAAGTGAAGTGAAATGGCCCGTTCAGGTTCCGAAGTTAGGGATATTGTTGTACCCGGGGAACCTGTGGAGTGTGCAGGTAGGAAGGCGGGGTTTGGAATGTACAGGAAGGACGGGAGATTCTACTCCTCCACACTGGGTCTGAAGTCAATGAGAGGGAATTATGTCGACATCATCCCGCTTGGCGGGAAGTACATACCGTTCAGGGAGGAGGAGGTAATCGGCACTGTCTCGGAGATAAATGCATCAAGCTGGCTGCTTGACATCAATTCTCCCTACCCCGCTCTTCTTCACGCCTCCGAGTCCCCCTGGAAGGTTGAATTCAATGCCACTTCCAAATATCTGGACATAGGGGACAATGTGATTGCCGAAATCCTTTCGGTGGACGACTCGAAGCATGTACAGGTGACGATGAGGGACCAGAGGCTGCGCAAGCTGAACGGCGGCCACATCGTGGACATACCTTTCGGAAAGGTTGCCAGAGTTGTTGGCAAGAACAGCTCAATGATAGAGATGCTTAGGTCCATGTCAGGATGCAGGATAATAGTCGGAAGGAATGGACGCATCTGGATTGACGGTGAAATAGAAAGGGTCCTGGTGGTTGCCAAGGCACTCAGGATCATAGACATGGAGGCCCAGACTTTCGGCCTTACAAACAGGATCAGGGAATTCCTCGAGGATAACCTGAAAAATAGATAAGAGATACTCACGGTTGGTGTTTTAATGAGCATGGATATGCCTGAAGGGCTAAAACTGATTGACGAAAACGGAAAGAGGATTGACGGCAGGAGAGCTGACGAGCTGAGGCCGATAAGGATCGAGGCAGGGGTTCTGAAGCGGGCCGACGGCTCAGCTTATGTCGAAATGGGAAAGAACAAGATACTTGCGGCCGTGTACGGACCAAGGGAATGCCACCCCAGGCATCTGCAGGATCCGACCAGGGCCATCGTCCAGTGCAACTACAATATGCTTTCATTCTCTGTGGACGACAGAAAGAGACCGGGCCCCGACAGAAGATCGGTGGAAATTTCCAAGATACTCTCTGAAGCGCTGGAGCATGTCGTTTTTCTGGAGCAGTTTCCGAGAACTTCCATAGACGTCTACATTGTGGTGCTCCAGGCCAATGCCGGCACCAGATGTGCTGGCCTTACAGCCGCATCGGTAGCGCTCGCTGATGCGGGAATACCGATGAGGGATCTCGTGCCGGCCTGCGCTGCAGGCAAGGTTGCAGACACAATAGTACTTGACCTGAACAAGGAAGAGGACAACTTCGGCCAGGCCGATGTTCCGCTTGCATATCTGCCGAGAACGGGGGAAATACTCCTTCTGCAGATGGACGGCCACATGACACAGGAGGAGTTTGACAGGGCGATTGAACTTGCCATGGGCGGCTGCTCAAAGATATACGCTCTCCAGCAGGAAGCGCTCAAAAGGAAATATTCCGTCATACTTTCTGAAGAGGAGACAAAAACAGAGGAGGCGAACTGAAATGCTTTCAAGGAGTCCGATGTCGGATGTGAAAAGGGGACACATCCTCAATGTGCTTTCACGCGGCGTAAGAACGGATGGCAGGAAATTCGACGAATTCAGGGAAATTACCGTTGAGACCGGAACGATAGAGACTGCGGAAGGATCCTCAAGACTCAGGCTGGGAAATACAGAGGTTGTTGTAGGAATAAAGATGGATGTCGGCGAGCCGTTCGACGACTCTCCAGACAAAGGTGTGCTCACAACAAACGTTGAGCTGATTCCGATGGCTTCGGAAGATTTCGAAAGCGGACCGCCGTCGCCGAGCGCAATAGAGCTTTCGCGTGTCGTGGACAGAGGAATCAGAGAGAGTCAGCTCATAGACATGGCTGCACTCTGCATCAAGCCCAAAGAGGAAGTCTGGGTCCTGTACATTGATATTTATCCGCTGGATTATGACGGCAACCTCTTTGACGCGGCCTCGATAGCTGCTGTCAGCGCACTTAAGAACACCGTTGTCCCTGCAAAGAGACTTGGCAAGGGGGAGGATTACAGGCTGCCACTCAGATCGGTGCCCATATCATGTACAACAGTTAAAATAGGCGACAGACTGATAATAGATCCCACGCTTGAAGAAGAAGATGTTTCGTCTGCGAGACTCACAGTGGCGACGGATGAAAACGGAGACATACGCGCAATGCAGAAGGGCGGGACAGGGCATTTCACCATTGAGGAAGTGAGAAGCGCGATAAAAATGTCCGCCTCTGCCGGGAATCTTATAAGAAAGAAGCTATGAGGTGTCAAAATTGTCAGGTTCGGCGAAGAAGGTTGGTTCGGTCGCCAGATTTGGACCGAGATACGGTGTCAGGATACGCTCCAGGATACTTGAGATCGAGAAGGATGCGGCAAAGGAAATTGCCTGCCCGAGATGCGGCGCCTATTCCGTAGGCAGGGTGAGCACATCGATTTACGCATGCAGGCACTGCGGTCATAAATATGCGGGCAGAGCGTATGTCGGCCAGTTCAGAAAAACGGTGGTTTCGCATGAACTCGAGGCTGCTGCAGCCGCTGAAAAGGAGGATGGAAAGTAATGTACAAGTGCATCAAGTGCGGTGAGCCGATCAGATCCGGCGTAAACACCTTCGGCCTTCAGTGCGACAGGTGCGGTTCCAAGATCTTTGTCAAGGACAGGCCCAGTGTAAAGAAACAGCTGACGGCCAAATGAGCAGTGCAAGACATACTGCTACCCTGTTCCTCGGAAGTGAGGAGGGGAAATTCCTCTGCAGCGTCATGGGTCCGGAGTCGGGCGAACTCAGGAGGTGCACCGTGAGATGGCTGGAGGCAGAAGGCGGATACAGACTGATAATAGAAGCCGAAGACCTGCATGCCCTGCGGGCGGCACTCAATTCTTATATGAGATGGGCTAATGTGGCACTGAGTGTCTTCAGGAGAATCAGGCCTTCCTGAACTGACTGAAGGTGATATTAATGAACGACATCAGTCCCAAGTTGCAGAATCAGATAAACCAGTACCAGCAGATGCAGCAGCAGATCCAGGTCATCGCAAGCCAGAGGTACCAGCTGGAGGCGCAGCTGAAGGAGCTTACGCGGGCCCTTGAGGAGCTGAACAAACTGGATGCTGATTCTTCAATTTACAAGAATATAGGATCCCTGATGATCAGGGTGAAGGACAGGGAAACCGTCATCAGGGAACTTTCAGAGCAGAAGGAAACGCTTGACATAAGAGTGAAAACGGTAGAACGGCAGGAAAAACACCTGAGGGAACGATACCAGTCGCTGCAGGATGAGCTGAGCAGGGAACTCGGGCAGAAAAAGGATGAATCAAACTGATGCATACCGGCGCAGGATCTCCGAAATTTCATTTCTCATGGCTGAATCTGCCTCGCCGGTCATTGTACTGCACCCGCATGCAGATCCTGACTGCGTTGCAAGCGCGTGTGCGCTGTCAAAGAGGTTCGGCATAGGCGATCTCTGGTCTCCGTCAAAGCCGGACAGGGCAGGGAATCTGCTGCTGAAGAAGCATTCCGCAAGCCTCCTGGCCAAATTTCCTGAAGGTGCGACGGCGGCCATAATCGTGGACACAAGCGACATCACCGTGATACCGGAGCAGTTCAGGGACAGGGTCATCATAGTGATAGACCACCATGAAATTGACCGGCAGCCGGAACACTGTATTTCACTGACAGACTCGACGGCGCCCTCATGTTCGGAGATAGTCTATGACATAATTACGGACGGCGGTCACGCTATCGACGGAGAAACGGCAGGGATCCTGCTCGCGGGAATACTTGCGGATACAGGTAGACTGAAGAGGGCAAAACCCTCAACACTCAGAAAATGCGCGGAACTCCTCGAGACTGCAGGGCTGGAGATGGATTCGAAAGAGCTGTCTGTCGATGGTCAGCGTGACATGTCTGAACTGACTGCCATACTGAAAGGGATGCAGCGGATGGTTTTCAGGAGTTTGTCCGGTTTCACTGTTTGCTGCAGCCATGCCTCCGCTTTCGAATCATCTGTCGCCGGTATGCTGCTGACTGCAGGTGCCGATGTTGCGTTTGTGGCATCTGAAGACAGTGGCTCTGTGAGGGTAACGGGCAGAGCGGCTGCGGTAGCGATCGGTAAGGGTTTCAGCCTAATCACCGTATTCAGAAACGTCGCTCAGGGATTCGGAGGTACCTTCGGCGGACATGCCGGGGCTGCTGTGCTCAGCTCGGAGGGGGACATGGAGGCACTTCTGAATTCCTGTGCCGCCGAATCTGTTGAATGGATTCAAGAGCGGCAGGGCGCAGCGCGACCGAACGATGCCTAAGCGGCGCATGGCCCCCGCTGCAGAGTGGTGGAGGTCAGAGTTTCTTCAGTGCCTGAATCACCCTGGATACGCTGTCCTGAGCGTCGCCGTAGAGCAGCTTTGTATTGTCTCCGTAGAAGAGTTCGTTCTCGACGCCCGAGAATCCCTTCCCCTGTCCCCTCTTGAGGACGATGACATTCTTTGCCCTGTCAACGTCCAGTATGGGCATTCCGAACAGCGGGCTCCCCTGTCTCCTTGCAGCAGGATTGACGACATCGTTTGCACCTATAACAAGAACAACGTCGGTGTTGCCGAATTCCTGGTTGATTTCATCCCTGTCAAACAGATGGTCGTAGGGAACGCCGGCCTCAGCGAGAAGGACATTCATGTGCCCGGGCATCCTTCCCGCAACCGGGTGTATGGCAAATTTCACTGTTACCCCTTTGGCTTCGAGAAGATCCATGAGCTCTTTGACCTTCTGCTGCGCCTGGGCGACCGCCATGCCGTAACCTGGTGCGATTATCACGCTGTTTGCATACGCCAGCATGACTGCCACATCATCCGCTTCAATAGGCTTCATGGAGCCTTTGATTTCACCCTGCTCTTCCTCCTTTGCGCCGAATGCGCCGAAAAGTATGTTTGGAATTGAGCGGTTCATCGCCTTTGCCATAACAAGAGTGAGCATGGAACCGGCCGCACCCACGAGCGTGCCTGCAATAATCATCGCGTAATTGGTAAGAGCAAAGCCGTCAAGCGCCACTGCAAGTCCAGTGAGTGCGTTGAAAAGGGAAATGACAACAGGCATGTCCGCTCCCCCTATCGGAAGAGCCATCAGGAATCCGAATGCAAGGGAAAAGACAAAGAATGGGAGGAGCGGCTGGAATGCGCCATGTATACTTGAAGGATCAACCACGAGCGCACCCATAATCAGGGCAATAAGGAGCACGGCAATGTTTCCAGGCTGCTGGAGAGGGTAGGTTATGGCCCTCTGTCTTATCCATCCCTGAAGCTTGAGGAACGCTATGATGCTGCCTGCAATGGATATTCCTCCGATGAGACCTCCTGCAACCGAAAGTGCAGCCAACGACGCCACTGAAGTGCTCCTGAGCAGCTCAACCGCCGCTATTGCACCTGCAGCTCCGCCGCCCATGCCGTTGTATATTGCAACCATCTGCGGCATGTCCGTCATGGCAACCCTCTTTGCCGCGACCCACCCGATGCCGCCGCCGATTGCAACGCCGATCACGATCAGCGGTATATTCCTCATGCCCGGCAGGAGGAATGTCACCAGGATCGCGAGGAGCATTGCCCATCCGGCCCAGACTATGCCGCTTCTCGCAGTCAGCGGGTGGCTCATTCTGTGAAGGCCGACTATAAAGAAAAAGACTGCAATGATGTATACTGGGTCAAATATATTTATGGACAGTTCTATGCCCCCTTGTTTCCTTTTGTCTTGTTCCGTTCAAACATCTGCAGAATACGTTCGGTAACGGCGTAACCGCCTGTAACGTTCAGTGAAGCCATAATGACTGCAACAAAGCCTATTCCATCCTCCAGCGGAGTCTGGGCATACCCGAGTGCGATAATCGCACCTACCAGGACAATTCCGTGTATGAAATTGGATCCGGACATCAGCGGTGTGTGAAGTATCACCGGAACCCTGGATATTACTTCGTAGCCGACAAGTGCCGCGAGGACGACGATATACAGCGCCGCATACACATCGGAGGTCATTTCTTTCCCTCCAGCAGTTCCTTCACAGGGCCAAACCTGATCTCACCCTTGTAAACAAGAAGACTTGCAGCCAGTATCTCATCGGAAAAGTCAGAAACAAGATTTCCTTCCTTTGTGACCAGCAGTGAGAGAAAGGACTGAAGGTTTTTTGCATACATCTGGCTCGAATGGAAAGGAATCTGCCCGGGCAGGTTGGACGGACCGAAAATAGTGACACCGTTTTCAGTGACGGTTTCATCAACCTTTGTCAGTTCGCAGTTGCCTCCCGACTCGGCAGCCATATCAACGATGACTGAACCGGGTTTCATGCTCATCACCATCTCCTTTGACACGAGGCGCGGGGCCTTTTTCCCAGGTATGTTCGCGGTCGTTATTATTGCATCCGCCTGCGCGACCGCCTCCCTGACCATTGCCTCCTCCTGTTTCTTTTCCTCAGGGGTCAGTTCACGTGCGTAACCGCCGGTGCCTTCTGCATTGATCTGCAGCTCAAGGAATTTGGCACCGAGACTCCTGACCTGTTCCCCGGCAGCCCTTCTGACATCATAGGCTTCCACCATCGCGCCAAGTCTCTTTGCTGTCGCTATGGCCATCAGACCTGCAACTCCGGCACCCAGAACAAGCACTTTTGCAGGTCTGATGGTTCCTGCCGCAGTTGTGAGCATTGGAAGAAATTTCGGCATATTGTCTGCAGCTATCAGCACCGCCTTGTATCCACCCACAGTAGCCTGAGACGAGAGAGCATCCATTCCCTGGGCCCTGGTTATCCTGGGCACAAGTTCAAGTGCAAATGCGGAAACTTTTGCCTTCTGCATTGCCCTGATTCCCTTTTCATTCCTGAATGGATTCATGAAGCCTATGGCTATAGCCTCCTGCTTCATCAGCATTATGTCTTCCGGTTTCGGAGGCTGTACTGCCAGGACTATATCGGCGCTGCTGAGAAGAGACCGCCGATCTTTAACAATTCCGGCTCCGGCCTTTTCATAATCGCTGTCCGAATAATATGAACCTGCGCCGGCACCCGACTCTACCTGAATACTGAAACCCGATTTTGAGAGCCTGGCAGCAGCTTCCGGAACCATGGAAACCCTTCGTTCGCCGGCCGACGTCTCTTTCGGAACCGCAACTGTGATTGCCATTTGAATCTACACCATCTGACAACCGTTCACGAAAGTATGGTTCCATATATACCTTGCCGATTATCTGCGTAAACGGCAAGCCTGTGCAGCATGCCTCATGTCGCACTGGTCGCAGTATGCGGCCCCGTTTCTACCGGCAGCCTGACTCCGGCAGTCGGTCGACGGCACAGTTGCCGCAGCTTCTGTCACCATACAGCCTGTATTGAAAAATCAGCCATCTGTTTTCAATCTCCTTGAAAGGTCTATTATTCCCTCAAGTTGTGTCGGATGCGGCTGACTGATCCGGGAGAGTTCATAAATCGAGATACCCTGAGATAAAATGATGGAAAGTTCACCTATCACAAGGTCTGCATCTGCTCCCACTGCCTGCGCTCCTATGATCCTTCCTGTTCCGGGAATCACAACAATATCGATCCATCCAGTTTCACTATTTTCAATCTGCATCCTCGCATCGCCTGCAAGCGCATATCGCCTGCATTCGACGTCGAATCCCTTTCCGGTCGCATCCTCCTTCCAGAGTCCCGTCCAGGCAACCTGCGGGTCGCTGTAAACAGCATACGGGACGCTGGAATAATCAATCAGCATCCTTTCGCGGCCGCCTTCGAGTATATTTCTGGCCGCGATCCATCCTTCCTGCACTGCGACATGAAACAGCATGTGTTTTCCGTTGACATCCCCGGGAGCAAATATGTTGCCGTATTGGGTGCGCATGCCTGGTGAAACATCAATGAATCCTCTGCTGTTCAGCCGGAATTCCAGTGAAATGTTCCTCAGGTTCGGTCTCCTTCCCACAGCAACCAGGACTTCACTGAATTTTTTGCTTCCGCCGTCCAGCAGCACGGCCTTCGAGCCGTCGGAAAACTTCACCCCCTTCGCCTTCTGCCTTTCGAGCTTTACACCCAGCTCGATCAGCCGGCGTTCAAGAAGAAGCTGAATTTCCTGCGAGACGGGGGGTAAAATTCTATTACAGAAGATTGTCACCTGCGAACCGAGCTTTGCAAATATTCCCGCCATTTCAATGCCTATGTAGCCACCCCCGATTATACCCAGCGTTTCTGGCACGTCCACCAGCGGCGTATCCGGTTTCAGCAGATCGTGGGTGGTTATGCCATCCCTGAAATTTTCGGGGACAACAGGTTCTGAGCCGGTTGCTACAACAACGTATTTACCCGTAATCCTGCGCTGACCAACAGATACGGTGTGCTCGTCGACAAGACGCCCCTCCTCCGGCATAAAGACTAGCGTGCTGCGCTCGCCAATTTCGGCCCTGTGCTGCGCAAATCTCTTTTCCTGTATCTCATTTTTCCAGCCAACAAGTTTTTTAAAATCTATTTCAGCGGATGTCCGGCAGAAAGGCATGCTTTCCGTTGATTTCGCACCCAGCCAGTAAGTTTTTGAAGGGATGCAGCCTTCGAACAGGCAGTTTCCTCCCAGCTCGCCTTTCGGGTCAAGCATCAGAACATTCATTCCTGCGTCAGAGAGCCCGAATGCCGCCGTGTATCCGGCCCCTCCGCCTCCGAGAACAACCGCATCATAGTCGTAAGACATGGGAAAACCCTGTTTTGCAATGGGAATTGAAGTAAATCTAACTTTCCGGCGCGAGGCTGTTCAGAAGCTTGATTGAAAGGCTGCGTTGAATTCTGCTTGAAATATAAGGGAAAGCAGTATTATATGACACTTGAATCCACGTTACAGCCGGTGCTCGGGTTGAAAAAGGATCCTGTTGAAATCAGAACTATAGTGTGCGCCACAGATCTGTCTGAAAAGTCAGAGAAGGCGTGCGAAGTCGCTGTTTCGATCGCAAAACAGAGAGAAGGCAGCAGACTTGTCTTTGTCTCCGTTGTAAAGTCGATTTACGTAGCAATGGGCGACATCGCATACGGAACAGAGGTCGTCATGGAAAATGAAGAGAAATATGCCAGAGAAGTGGAAACGAAGCTGAAGAGGATGGTAACCCGTGCAAAAAAGCTGGGAGTCGGCAACTGTGAAGCGATTGTCAGGAGAGGCGATCCGCACCATGTGCTTGTCGAAATCATAAATGAAATCAAGCCTGATCTGGTTGTCATGGGCAACAGACGTCCCGGATACAAAAAGGGGATATTTCTCGGATCCGTGTCATCCAGGGTGGCTGCCGATTCTCCCACCTCCGTTCTCATAGTACGGTAAGCCCCGAAGAATAAAGTGCCGTAATACACCAGCGGCAGGACAATTTCCTTCGCCAACAGGTTAAATGACTGGTAGACATCAGGGAACCGGAGGGTTGCTGAGTTGGGAGCCGGAACAGAAGCGGGAAGGAACAGGACTGATTTTCAGCATATCAGCCTTGATAACGCCTTTGCAGCGCTTCATTCAGGTTCCGGAGGGCTGACTGAGAATGAAGCCGCACACAGAGTGGCGGATTATGGACTTAATGAAGTAAGGGAAGAAAGGGAGAACAGCCTGTTCAAATTTCTCAAAAAATTCTGGGCTCCCGTTCCATGGATGCTTGAGATAACCGCACTCCTGACTTTCATTTTACATAAATATTTAAGTTTATATATAATAACATTCCTGCTGTTTTTCAACAGCGTGGTGAGCTATGTCCAGGAACATAACGCCGAAAATGCGGTTGAACTGCTGAAGAAGAAACTCAGCATAAATGCCAGAGTGAAGCGTGATGGGGAATGGAAGATTGTGCCTGCCAAAAACATAGTGCCCGGCGACGTAGTCAGAGTCAGGCTTGGCGATATAGTCCCCTCAGACATAAAGATAATTGAAGGACAGGTACTCGTTGATCAGTCGATGCTCACAGGCGAATCCATGCCTGTTGAGAAGGGAGCCGGGGACGTTATATTTTCCGGTTCAACCGTGAAGAGGGGGGAACTGAACGGCCTGGTAATTACAACAGGAAAAAATACCTATTTCGGCAAAACCACTGAGCTTGTCCAGTCCGCTTCCACTGAATCGCACCTGGAACAGCTTATACTCGGCATAGTGAAATACCTAATCGCTCTGGACATAATACTCGTCATAGCTCTGACTGCCTACTCAATACTGCTCAATGTAAGCCTGACGGATATACTGCCTTTTTCGCTCGTCGTACTGATAGCTTCCGTTCCGGTTGCTTTGCCTGTTACCTTCACCATAGCAATGGCTGTCGGAGCGCTGGAACTCTCTTCAAAGGGGGTGCTTGTCTCAAGGTTGACAGCCGTCGAAGATGCCGCTTCCATGGATACCCTCTGCCTTGACAAAACCGGAACAATCACGGTTAATGAACTCACCGTGAAGGATCCGAAACCGTTCAACTGCGATATTGCACTGCTTATGAGATATGCCTCTCTCGCCTCAGACGCAGCAAGCCAGGATCCGATAGACAACGCAATACTGGATTACGCCCGCCGGATGAAGCTGAATGTGGATTATTCAAAGAGAAGACTGTTCGTTCCGTTCGATCCTTCCACTAAGAGGACTGAGGCATTTGTCCTTGAGGATAGCAGTGAACTCAGAATAGTCAAAGGAGCCCCGCAGGTTATATCATCAATAGCCGGGCGTGCGGACGAGATAGCTGAGGAAACATACGGATTCTCGAAGAAGGGATTCAGGACGATCGCGGTTGCAGCTGGGCGCAACGGTAAAATGGAAATTATTGGCCTGATACCGCTCTACGATCCGCCCCGCGCGGATTCCAGAAGATTCATATCTGACATCAAAGCGCTCGCCATAAAACCGATTATGATTACAGGCGACAACGAAGCGATAGCTGAACTGGTGGTGGATGAAACAGGAATAGGCAAAAAGGTCTGTAAGGGGTCCGAAGTCAGAAACAGCGCTGGAAGGATAATCGAATGCGATTCGTTCGCCGAGGTTTATCCCGAAGACAAATACGACATAGTAACCGCACTGCAGTCTGCCGGGCATGTGACCGGAATGACGGGCGACGGTGTAAACGATGCACCCGCACTGAAGAAAGCGGAAGTCGGCATTGCGGTGGCAAATGCTACTGATGTCGCAAAAGCGTCCGCAAGCATAGTTCTCACACATGAGGGACTGGAGGACATTGTGGAAGCAGTCAGATCCGGCCGAAGAATTTACCAGAGGATGCTGACCTATACCCTCAACAAGATAATAAAAACGCTTCAGGTTGCAATATTTCTCACAGTTTCTTTCTTCATAGTGGGATTCCTGGTTACAACGCCATCCGATGTCATACTTCTGCTGTTCGCGAATGATTTCGTGACTATGTCTGTTGCCACTGATAACGTCAGATATTCTGAAAAGCCAGAAAAATGGAACGTTGGTTCGCTTGTCGGCTCCTCTGCATTTCTCGCCTTACCTGTAATACTGGAAATGTTCTTTACACTCTGGTTGGGAATCCACCTTGCGATGGGTGTAAAGGAAATACAGACGTTTGTTTTTGATGCGCTGGTATTCACCGGCCAGTTTACCATCTACATGGTCAGGGAGAGGGGAAGGTTCTGGTCTTCCATGCCGGGAAAATATCTTCTTGCAGCCAGTGCATCAGACATAGTGTTCATAACGCTGATTTCCACATATGGATTCCTTGTCACGCCGGTTCCGTTTGAATACATATTGCTGATACTACTGTTTACATTTGTATTCATGGTAGTGACCGATCAGGGTAAGAATATCGTCTTCAGGCATTTCAGTGTCTGATCTGAATGCGTTCGATGCATGGCGGCTGTGCCGCGCCGGGCGAAGGGCAGCTTCATCCTCCCTGCTGGTGCACTTCCAGAGACATTTGCACCTACCTTGTTATCTTCAGTTGTTTTAAAGCATCCAGTTCGGACGGATTCTCCATATAATGCCTGTGGAAAGGCTCCATAATGCCCCACAGTGCAGCCGCGGCAGACGTCTTCAGATCAAGTGGATGCAGTTTTCCTGATAGATATGTCTCCCGCAGGGAAACATAGTCACCAAAATCCACATTTCCGCCGTACTTTTCCTGCCGTTCGACATGGATTCGGCCCGCGTACGGAAAGATTATGAATCTGCATATGTCGAGTACCGGGTTTGCCTCCTCCTCAACGGGACAGTATGCCGATTTTATCTTTGCATATATCTCCTGCTCGCCGTCATGTAAAAAAATTGAACCCGACGGATCGCTTTTTGACATTTTGGAAAGAGCGCTCTCCATTCTGTTGCTGCCCTTAAGGCTGGATAGCAGCGGCGTATGCAGCGCAACCGGCTTTTTCAGCTTCCTTGATTCTGCTACTTCCCTTGCCAGCATGTGGGCTTTCCTCTGGTCCATCCCCGCGTAGGCAACATCGACACCGAGCATGAAAATGTCCGTCACCTGCATCAGTGGATATAGCATTTTTGATGAATCCATTTCTGCTTCGTCTTCGCTTCTGCCCATTATTGTCAGTGCCCTCTTCAGTCTTGAGAGAGTCACAGACTTTGCATTTTTGATCAGCTCTGTCCAGTAATCGGAGTTACCTATGACATCAGTCGCATAAACAAAATCAAGTCCTTTCCGTCTGTCAGAGGAAAATCTGAATGCATCCTCCATATACCGGCCGCAAGCCCTGATGCTTTCCATGTTTCCTCCAAACTTGTCGTTTATGAAGGCATGCCAGTCGGCGAGCAGTATTTTGACGTGGAAGCCTGCGTCGATGAGGAGGTTGACCATCCTTGAAGTTATGAGAAAATTGCCTATATGCAGGAATCCGGACGGCTCAAATCCGATATATGCCTCAGGATGATCGCTGCTTTCGAATAATCTCCGAAATTCCTCTTCGGTAACGACTTCCTGGGCATAGCCCAGGATTTTATCGATTAGTTCATCCCGTGACATCTGAAACTTGCAATTTTCTATCTGTGTAAATAAGTTTCCCATGACAGCAAAGCGCGTCTATTTTTGCCTCAGGCGTCAAAAAAGGGAAATTTGACGGCAGATTTGGAACTTGCATAAGATTGCATAGTACAACAGTTGCTGCACTCCAAGGACTGACCGCCGGCACCGGACTTGAAACATGCATTGGCTGTCAGTTAGGTTTATAATCGATTGGCTGTTAATTCCACGCCGATGAACATTCCGACAGTGGTGGGACAAAACTGGTCACTGTCACAGCCGCTGATGAAAAAGATCAGGGAAGCGGGAACCAGGGAACGGTCCAGAGCCAGGAGAGATCGTAACCCGTACGAATATGTTTCATGCTGGACAGAGGAAGAGGTACTCGATGGTGAGGCTTGCGATGCAATGGTCCTCATTCTTGCAACGAAAGGATGCTCGTGGGCGCTCCGGTCAGGGTGCAGCATGTGCGGCTATACCAACGAGTCCTCATCACTTGCAACGGATGAAAGCGTCTGGGAACAGTATGTCAGCGGGCTGAAGAACTTCAGGCAGCAGAAGGTGCTCAAAATATACACTTCAGGGAGTTTTCTCGACAAATTTGAGCTTTCAACCGAATTGAGACGGAGAATTCTTTCTGATGCATCGCAGCGGTTCGAGAAGATCGTCGTGGAAACGAGACATGAATACATAACGCAGAAAACACTTGATGAACTGAGCGAGTTCGGTGAAAGGCTGATGTTTGCCGTCGGGCTGGAGAGTTCCAATGATATTGTGGTCAATTATTCAGTAAATAAGCCTTCCTGTTTCAGCCATTTTGCAAGGGCCGCGGAACTTGCGCGCCGTAATCGTTTCAGGATCAAGGCATACATCATGCTCAAGCCGCCCTTTCTTTCCGAAATTGATGCAATACGGGATGCATCGCAGACAATAAGGGACGTGAAACCCTATGCTGATACGATTTCGGTAAATCCCACAAATATACAGAAGGACACAGTGGTCGAACTTCTCTGGAAGAGAGGGGCATACAGGCCGCCATGGCTCTGGAGCGTTGTCGCCGTTCTCAACAGCGGTTACGGTGACGGTGTGCGGCTTATGAGCAAGCCGACGGGGGCTGGAACTGTCCGGGGAGCTCACAATTGCGGCAAGTGTGACAAAAGAGTTCTCAGCGCAATTGCCGATTTCTCGGTCAAACAGGATCGTGCGTCTCTTGAAGTGCTTGACTGCAGATGCAGGGAAACATGGCGGAATGAAGTCTCGATATCGGCCCTGGGGAATTACACTACTGCGGCCGATTACAGATTCAGCATATAGCAGGTGAGGACTAATGCAGCAGTATGAAATAAAACGCAGTATCAAATCCGAAATATCGCTCGGCAGAATTGCTGAAATAGCTAAAAACGAGTTTGGCCCAGTGGAAGAACGCGACGGGCACATTATTTCCAGTTACGGTGCACTTACAAAGCTGGAATGCTGGCTTAACGAGAAGAAGCAGCTGTGCGTGGACACCGTGGGCAACAGGGATGTAAGCGATGCTGTTGCCGCGGATACCGTTGCAAGGTACAACAGGTTCCTGGAAGGTGTAACTGGATACACCTCCAAAGAGAGAAGGAAGAAGGCAATGAAAGGCAAATAGACATGCATCGACATAGAAAGGGATGCTTGAATGAAGGGGACAGCATCATATGATAAATGTTGAAGTCAAAGACCTTAGGGCAAGGCAGATACTGGATTCGAGAGGCAATCCGACCGTGCAGGTATTCGCGTCTGGCGTGACAGACAGATGCGTGGCATCTGTTCCGTCCGGCGCGAGCACGGGAAAGCATGAGGCGCTTGAGCTCAGGGATGCCGGCAGACAATTCGGCGGCAAGGGAGTGACGAAAGCGGTGGGCAACGTGAACGGCCCCATCGCATCCGCACTGACCGGCAGATCGTTCGGCAGCATAGCAGAATGTGACAGAAGAATGATTGAACTTGACGGAACCGCAAACAAATCCAAACTGGGCGCTAACGCGATACTCGGTGTTTCGATGGCACTGTCCAGGCTGCTGTCTAAATCGAACGGGCTTGAACTTTACAAGTTCCTTTCCGAGACAGCAGCAACCAAGCCGGCCATTCCTGTTCCATTGCTCAATATAATAAACGGAGGCGTTCACGCGGGCGGTGAACTCGCCGTACAGGAATTTCTTATTGTTCCGTCAGGTTTCAGCAGATTTTCCGACGCGCTCAGGGCTGCTTCGGAGATTTATCAGCAGCTCAAAAGTCATCTGAAGAAGAAATACGGTCCTTTTGCGACGAATATAGGGGATGAGGGAGGTTTTGTGCCGCCTGTGGGAAAAACAGCAGAGGCAGTTGAGGCCATCCTTGAATCCATCGGGGAAGCAGGATATGCAGCAGGAAGCGAAATACACATTGCAATAGACGCAGCAGCTTCCGAATTCTACAAAAATGGGACGTACAGCATAGACGGCTTGAGGCTTGATCCTCCCCAACTCATCGACTATTACCAGTCGCTCATTTCGAAATTTCCAATAGCGTCGATCGAGGATCCGTTCGATGAAGAGGCATTCGACGAGTTTGCCGAACTCAACAGAAAGATTGGCTCGAAAATACAGATCATCGGTGACGACCTCTATGTGACCAATACCGGAAGGATAAGGACCGGAATTGAGAAAAAATCGACAAACGCGGTGCTGATAAAGCTGAATCAGATAGGGACGGTAAGCGAAACCATTGAGAGCGCGCAGCTGACAATGCATTCTGGCATGAACGCCGTTGTAAGCCACCGTTCAGGAGAGACACCGGACGATTTCATAGCGGATCTGGCAACCGGACTCGGCGCGGGCCAGATAAAAACCGGTGCGCCCGCGAGGGGCGAAAGGGTTGCGAAATACAACCGCCTGCTCGAGATTGAAATGATGCATCCTGAGATACCGTTCTCATCTGTAAGCTTTTTCAGGAAATGAGCATGTGCAGGCCCTCCGGCACCAGAAAACGGTAGACTGGATATTCTTCTCAATATTATCAATACAGATAGCCATGCTGAACATTGCTTATATTGTGTCTGGGAATTCGAGTAATGCACTCTGACATGAGTCAAATTCCGGCAAAGGGATGCGGGATGGAGAGCATATCTCTTAAGGGCAGTGAAAACGGTTTTGACAGCTGTGTTTCCACTGCAGGCGAAGTCTTTGTCATTAAGGGCGGAAGCTCCGAGGACATAATAAACTACATCCAGTGCTCCCTCTCACCGGAAATTCAGTTTATTTCGATAAGCAGGACATTTCCGGACAGGATCAGGGACTCCTTCACCGGATTGAGTTCACAGTTCTACTGGCTCACAAATTTGGTCGGAGAGAATAAAATCGCACCCGGATCCCTCGGCAAAATCATTTCAATGGTCAGACACCTTTCCGAAACAGGCGAAAGGTTCGGACTGCTCATCGACGGCATAGAGTACCTGATTGCCGAGAATGATTTCAACACCGTGCTGAAGTTCATAAACCAGATAAGCGACATAGTTAACAGCTGCGGCTCCGCGCTATACCTGAGTGTCGAACCGGAAGCAATGAATTCACGGGATCTCGCACTCATTGAAAGGACAACCGGTGCGAAATCTGTACATCTGCATCCTGAAACAAACAGGGAATAGCCGCCACAGGGGCAGCACGGACCGGACGCGCTGCCTGAGCAGATTCATTCAGTTGACGGATGCTATCGGCCGGTAGCCGAATAATCCAAGTGCAGCACACATGAGCCTGAAATCGGTTCTTCCGCTCCTTCCCGAGAAGCCATAGGATTCGGCAGTTTCCGTCAAAACACCCAGCGCATCCGCGGTGTCGACATTGTTTCTGAGCAAATCGAAAAATCTGATCCAGCGTCCGGATGCGTGTTTTGATTCATCCACATTCACTTCTCTTCCGCCCTCGCCTGCTCCGGATTTGCTTCCCCTTTCAGACAGGAGGGAAGCGAGCGATTCGAACCTCTTCAGGGAACTGAAGCTGAATTCTATATTTGTGCGGAAGTTTGATGACAGGAGGTACATCCTGATGGCGTCGGGGCTGTAGCCGTCGAGAAGTGAGTGGAGAGAGACAAAATTTTTTGTTGATTTGGACATCTTGTCATTGTTGTTGGTTACAAAAGCGTTATGGACGTAATAGTTGGCAAATTCGACACTGCAGTAGGCCTTGGACATTACGGAAGCAACTTCGTGATGAGGGAATATCAGGTCCATTCCTCCGCCCTGAATATCCAGCTCGCAGCCGAAGAACCTGTGAACCATGGAAAAGCACTCCAGATTCCAGGAAGGCAGACCGGCTGAAATGTCCGTCTTGCTGAATTTGCCGAGCCATAAGGTAAAATCCTCCTTATTCTCCTTTACAAAAGTGTAGCTATCAGACTCGTTCCCGCATATCAGGTTGTCCAGCCTGTTGTGCAGAAGGCTGCCGTACCCGCCGCCTTTCATTGCCCTGAAATACATATTTCCCGAAGCTTCGTATACGAAGTCCTTCTGAATGAAACTCAGGGTGATTTTATGCATGATATCTCTGGATTCTGAAGCCCGGACATATCTTTCCGGCCTGATCACGTTGAGCATGTCCATCTGCGAAATGAATTCATCAGAATATTTTAAGGCAAGCCGCAGAGGATCCACCCTTTCGGTTTGAGCCCTTCTGTCTATCTTCTCGTCAACATCTGAAAAGTTCTGTATGTGTGATACTGTATAACCGTCGAGCATCAGCACCCGCTTCAGCACATCGAAGAAAAGATAACTCCTGCTGTGTCCCACATGCGGCGAGTCATAAACGGTCGGTCCGCAGATGTACATATTGATGTGTGACGGGTTCAGGCCTCTCCCTTTTATGTCTTCCACTTTTGCTGAAAGCGTGTTGAATATTCTGACAGTCATTTCCGTTATGTCCCTTCTTCCCGCTAGTGCGATAACGTATTAATCATTAATCAAACCATTACCGCAGAACTTTACTGGAGAATCCTGTCAAACCGGGGTGTCCGCCTGTTTTATCCCATTTCGAGGAAACCCGGCGAAATGACATCTCTGCTGATTATCGGCAGGAATTTACCTTCACCCACATGACCCCTGTGAATACGTCGAACCATTGAATAGCGCAGCCTGAGATCGTCAATAAGTCGCAGATTCTGCTGCGGCACATAGACATGGAATATCCCGCCTTCAATCCCTATCGATGACATCATATCAGCCAATGCATCGGCTGTGCATATAAATGGCGCCAGTTCCGTTCCATAACTGTCGTCAACACGGCTGAAGAGCAGATAGCCGTCAATCTCGCCGTTCCTGTTACGGTGTGTCATGGCACCGGAACCTGGCCTGGATGAGGCAAATCTTAGCACCTCCGACCGGGAGTTTCTAAAATACCTGCCGTCGAAAATGCCTATTTCGTCGCTGTACCCGAATGCAACGTTTTTGCTTATACTCCTTCTGCCCGTGGCATCGGGCTGCAGCGCCAGTTCCCAGAAGACTGCATCAAAGACGAAATTCATGCGTTCATAGAGTGATTTACTGCGATCGTATGCGTAAAGCATGAATTCCTCCACTCCATTCTCCCTCAGTGCGAGCATATGACTGTCAACAAGCCGTCTTCCAAGTCCGATATTTCTCATTTCTGGTTTCACGATAACGTTCCCTATCCAGGCAGACCTTCCATAAATGACCGCGGTTGCTGCCCCGACCGGAATACCTTCGATTTCAGCAACGGTACCAAGCGCGCTTTTGTTGCCGGTGTAGAAGGAAATGTCCTTTTCTGTCAGATACCACTGCTCCTCCACCGTGACCGACAGAACAAACGGAATATCTTCGCTTCCCATTCTCCTGAATGAAATGTCCATTGTGAAAACCTGTTTTCACGACTTCTGTCTGACAACTACCCGGAACACGCGGTATCCGATTTTCTCCGGGCAGAGTCGTCTTCATCATCAAGATCTTTGTAAATCTCATCGCACCGATGCATACCGAAAGTGATGTATTTCGCATCTCCCCTTGCATTCTTGATGCTGCAGGGACCAAAACCATCATCCTCGGCGCCGTACCATTTTTCGCAGTCCTTGCACTTCATTTCAAACAGCCTGCCGACAATATTGCTGTCCCGTGTATTTAGTATATCGGCAGTTATCCCGCATATCATCAGGCAATGTTAAACTGTTACATGTAACAGTTCAATTCATAAGTTGCTGCCGACATTCAAACAGCATGCGTGCAAACCCACCCGGTGATTATTCTTCAGGGGCAGAATCGGAAATGGAGATCGGCGGTGAAGCAAAATACAGGCGGCTGGTCGATTTTGATCAGGCCGCATGGAATATGCTCATCAAGATGAGAAGGGAGATGGAAGAAAGGGAAAAGAAGTGCAGGGTAAGCATAAGCGAAGTGATTAACTCTGTGCTGCGCGGGCCAAAACAGGAGCTCGGGGACTACGACATTCTCGCCCAGGTAAGAAGCGAACTGCTTAACCTCTGGAAGAAGCCTGACGCGGAAAAAAGTGATTTCCAGAGAGGGTTCGAATCAGGGCTCATCTTTGTGCTTCAGCATATGGAGGCAGGAAGAAAATAATTGAATATTATTAAAAATATATAAAATATATAATAATTTTTAAATAACCCTTCAATCATGATGTCGGTTGGTGATTGATTGAGCAAACCAAATCATACGAAAACACAAACGAAAGCGATGTTACTGTTTTTTGTGTGCCTGATCGGCGGAACTATTTTCACGGTCAGCGGAACGGCACTGGCAGCCACAAGTCCGCAGCAGGAACTTGTCAGCACACTCGACAACGTGCGAAATCTGCTAATAGCAGTGGGAACCGTTGTCGCGGCCATAGGCTACGTGATTACAGCCTACATGTGGATGCTCAGCAACGGCAATCCCGAGCAGAGATACAGAGCCAGGAAATATTTCGTGGACGTGACATTCGGCATATTCCTTCTTTTCGCTTCATCGTTTCTTGTTGCCCTGGCACAATCACTGGTCGCGTGACAATGTACATAACAGCCTTTCAGAGCGGTGTCTATTCAATCACCGGTATAGTCCTTGCGGTTTTCGTCGCAAAAATTATCAGCTTCATAGAAAGGAAAATGATGGGGTAGTTGCACTTGGCATCCATATTTTCAGGGATTGTATCACTCTTCCAGGGAATGTTTACGGCAAGTCTGACAGCGCTCCTCCAGGCCATAGTGCCGGCCCTTTCAGTGAGCACCTCGCTGTTCAGTGAGGGTGTGTACGACACATGGCGGTCCGTTCTGCTGGTTGCTTACACCCTTTCGTCGATTTTTCTTATTGCAATTGCCTACTCATACATGTCAGGGAGGAACATCAGATTTGCAAGATGGGACCAGCGATCAATTCCGCTTTTTGTGATGGCAGTTATTCTGATGCCGTTTACTCTCTTCATGTGCCAGCTGGTCCTTGATGTCAACGATGCTATGACCTCGGCCGTAATGCCATATGCCAGCCTTTCCACCTATTCACACATGGTAGTTGAAAAACTGGGCGGGTACAGCCTTCTTACGCTGATACTTCTCACAATAATCGCAGGACTGCTTTACCTTGTTCTCGTAATGAGAACGCTGATAGTATTCTTCACCGCAGCACTGATGCCTCTGATCGCGCTATGCTATACTGTCGACTGGACCAGGGGATTCGCCGAAAAGATCATACAGCTGTTTGCTGAAATGGCTTTTCTTCCATTCTTCATAGGGGTAGCATTCAAGATCGGCATTGCTGTTTCATACACCACAATGAATTCGCTGCAGTCCAGCCAGCTTGTAATCGGCGGGACCTATCTTCTCCCACTGATGATTCCTTTTATTTTATCGCCTGCAGGCTCGAGAATCATGCAGCAGTTTGGCCTTCCGGCTGCATCTACGGTTATAGCGGGGGCAGGAATTCTGGGAATAAGCGCCATTTCGTACGCATCGGGGCTGGTATCCTCCCCTGTTGCTTCAGCACTCTCCAGGACCGGCAGGATTAGATCCGCCTCAAGCGCTGTCGGTTCCTCCCGCCTTTCAAGCAGACTGACACGCAACCCGATGAGAGCCTATTCCGCAGGTCTTTCACACGGAAGGATAGTGGGAGAGCAGCTGAATATAATGCCATCACGGCTCCAGTCGTTCAGACAGATGCTGAATCCGTCCCGGTTTGTGCCTTTCCGGCATTCACTGCTGAAAGCAGCAGAAAGAACAGGCAGCAGAAACGCACCGCACAAAATCTATTCGCCAAGAAGGGAGAACGATGACTGAACAGTGCTACGTACCGCCGAATCTCAACTCAGGAAGTCCGGCGTTCGGGCCATTTTCCCAGAGAGAGATGATAATTTTCACTGCCTTTGCACTGGGAGGTATGCTGATCGCACAGACGGGCCGCCGCGACAGCGGCACATTCGCACTCATACTGATCTCCTCAGGCGCAGCCTTCATTCTGATCAGGCATTTCGTTCCCTCTGCGACGAAATATTTCATGCATTGCCGCAGAAATGCCCGTCGCGTCGGTTATAAACATGACCTTCTCTTTAATTCGAGTTCTGAGCCTCATTCGAATTGTGGTGTCCTGTCCTTCAAACTCCGTGAAATCAACTTTGCATCGGCCGGCAGCCGGCAGAAGGAAGTGTTCCTGTCATCTTTTATAGAATTGTGCTGCACCGCAAATTCATCCTCAAAATTCATATCCCTGGCGGTGCAGGATTCCCTTCACAGTATGGAAAGGGGCGGGAAAGACTGCCGCGGATGCAATAAACTGGGTTTCCACGATTATCGGTCCCGAAATCATTATGCCGTCCTGTCGAACGAAAGCCAGGCTTATCTGCTGAGAGCCCTCTCGGATGAAATTTCGATCGACGGAATGCCATCAAATGAGTACGTTGACTCCCGCTCAGGGAGCGGCATTTCAAAAAAATGGGGTGGCTGAACTGGCACGGCTGAGCCATACCCGGCGGCGACCGGTGATATCAGGGTCACTGAAGACGCGGCTGATTGTCTCTGGCGGCACATGCTATTCATTTATGGCCGTGAAACAGCTGCCAGCGAATTTACCGGAACAGTTTATCTGCAGGCTGCTTCAGCGATTCCCCTACCTCTCAGTTTCTCTGTCGACATTTCCGCTCAGCAAGAAAAACTCGATTGCAAGAATAGACAGGGCCCTTACACGGTGCGGCTCTGAGATTATTCGCAGGACAGAGGTTGGCAGACATTTTTCGCATCTCACAGAGCTTAACATGGAACTGCAGGAACTCAGGCAGGCCATTATCTCAGACAGGACGGTCCTTATCGAGGCAGCGATTGTTTTTTGCGTTTCTTCGAGAACAGCTGACGATACCGCGTCGATGCTCAATGAGCTGACTGCAGAGCTGGATTCAGCGGGAATCAAGGTATACGATGGAAAATTTGAGCAGGAGAAACTTTCCAGACACTTCTCACGCTCAGTGCTTCCAACTTTTGACATATCGGTGACGGTGACCGAGCAGACACTTCCTTCGCTCGTACCTTTCAGCCAGACACCGCTCATTCATGAAGAGGGAATCCTCATAGGGCATGATGCGGCTGATCTTTCACCCGTTGTTTTTGACAGGTTCACAGGAACCAACTTCAACAGTGTCATTGTCGGAAAGAGCGGCAGCGGCAAGAGTTTTTTTGCAAAACTGATGCTCATCAGGGAAAACTCTGAAAACACCGGAAATTACAGTTTCATCCTGGATCCGCTGGGGGAATTCGAGTGGGTGACCATTTTTCTTGGTGGCAGGCACGTAAATGTGAAAAATGACGGAATAGGCATCGGGTCCGTGATTCCATCGCTCGACACAAATCTGATTCCCGAAATCGAGGAACTTTTCTGCAGTATCATGCCGGATGCTGGAACAGCTTCGGTGTTCAGGGAATCGTTCAGAAGGCGGCTGAGAAACAGCGGCTCCCAACAGATTTCGGCAGTACTCCGTTCGATAGCAGCGGAAATGTCAAAAGAGGGGAGGATGGATGCGGCGGCGAGAATTGAAAGCTCACTCACAGGCGAACTTCAGTTTCTGACAAAAGGCAGCTGGATATTCAGAGATCCTGCTCGTGTCAGCACGATAGATTATTCGGATTTGAATCCTGATGTCAGGAACGCTGTGTCCATATTCCTTCTCGACTGCACCTTCGGCTTATGCATGGAACTCCAGGGCAGAAAGAGCATTTTCATTGACGAAGCATGGAAATTCATTGAGGACAGAATGCTGCTTTCCAATCTGTCAAAGGCGATGAGACACTCGCGCCATTACAATCTGAGCATCGTGCTCATAACACAGAATCTGAAGGATCTGGTGTCAGATTCAAACGGAAGCATACTGAACAACTCAGCATCGCTGTTCCTGTTCCGGCATGAAAAGATTGAGGGCGGAATGACTTCAGTTCTCGAGCTTGATGAGGAGGACCATGCTTTCATAAACACCGTAATTCCGCGTGAACTGAAATACAGCCACAGCATTTTGTTCACCGGCGAAAGAAAGATTTTGCTGGAGCATGACTCGAGCGACATTGAGTTTATTCTTTGCAGTACTGAGAACACCGAAACGACTCGATTTCAATCATTCGTCGCCGAGACGGCGAACCGGACACTCGAACAAATAGCACTGATGTGTGGAGGCTGCGGTTGATGAAAAGCGGAAGAAAAGTACAGAATCATGAGGACAGTCTTTGCCTTGCAAGAGTCGAATCTGTCCTTATGCAGTGGTGCAGCGAAGTAAGGGATGAGGTTGCAGAGGCCGTTTCCATACTCGAAGACATTTCATTTGAAGACGTATGGTGGGCCAGACAGATCCGGGGAGACATCCTTTCCAGGAGGGGACCGGGAGCAGTCGTTTCGGGGAACAACGCAATGGACAAGCCGGAGACGCTGATTGAGATTGCATTCTGGTCAGGATGGCTTAAGGGAGAGTCCGAAACACTTGAGCTGGCACTAGGCCTGGTTTCATCTCTCGGACAAAAACCGATCCGCACTTTTGAAATCCCTGGGCTGGAAAAATACAATTTTTCATTCACGCAGGAGGTCGGCAGACCGAAAGGAAGAAGTGAGCTGGTTGAAGTGGAAAGGGAAGCCGGAAAGGTACGCAGCGCGCTGGAGAGCGCAGAGTTCAGGCCGGAGGTGGATATGCTTTCCATTTCACTTTCTTCGGCGATTGACAGTGAATACCCGTTCAGCGAATTCACGGCAGACAGCACACTCGCAGAACTTTCCAATTACATCAGGAGCAGTTCGCCGGCTTCCCTGGCGATGCTTTCATTCAACTGCGGCATCCTGGCAGGAATCTGTATGGCCGGGAAATTGGCGGGGGGTTCAGGAGGTTCGGGTGCCGGGGAGTAGTGAGACATAAATGAAGACAAAAATGAATGTTGTGGGATCTTCCTCCCCTCTTCCATACCTGGCCGCATCGGCATTCCTCTGCGTCCTGTTCCTTCTTCAGCTTTATGCGGCTGAAACCGTCAGTGTCTTCTCATTCCTCTTCCATTCGTACCTCCTGACACCCTATATTTTTGCCGGTGAAACAGTAACATGCATTATTCCCGTTGCCCTCTGGAAGAGCACAAAAAATGTTCTGGACACGTCGACCGGAAAAGTTGTTTCGTCGACACTCATTGTTCTGAAGCGCAGTATCACATTTTCCAGAATCTATTCGCTTGAGCTGAATGAATCAGGACTGCGGCACAGGATTTTTCACACATGTGACGTATTATTCAGGGACAGATACGGCAGGACGCTGGTTATCTGGAGCTTCATGAGAACTGATGATGAATTCAGAAGGAAGATCAGAAGGGCGGCGCTTCTGATCTCGGCCGAAAAAAGCATTGCAGAAGGAGCTGATTATGGCATAAGACCGGAAATCAGGCAGTCAATTTCCGGCGATTTCAGGGATAGGGAAACCGCACCATTTAACCGCAGGCGCGTGTAATATCACATCTTGAATTTCATTCGTGCGCTTAGGACCATTAATTAAATAAGGCACCAGAAAATACACTTCACGGCCCGACTCCGATAAATAACCCCTTTAAAGGAAGGAATAAGAACGGATATACAGCTGTTCCCGGATGAAAAACTTGTGAAGGAGCTGCACCCGAGCAGGCTTTCATTCATCAGAATATATCTTGTTGGTGCAATTTTCATAGCATGGGGGATAGTATACACGGCGCTGGCGGTGAGCCCATACTGGAGGGAATACATACATCCTATTTTGGTTCCCGCAGCATCGCACCTGTCAATAATTTTCGGTACGGCAGATGCAGGAAGCTACGGATTATTCTGGTTAATTGTAACATTTCTTCTTTCACTGGCGGCACTTATGCTCACCAGAAGACACAGGCATTTTATCACGTTCGGAGCATTCATCCTTCTCATCGTCTCGGCAGTTCTGCTGTTGAAAACATTTTCATTTTTCAGGACGGCACCGGGTTATTTCCTTGGAGGAATTACACTTGCGGCGGGAATAGCTGCTTTTGTACTGGCCGATTATTACAGGAAGGCATACAAGTATTTCATAACCAATTTCAGGATAGCCATGATAAGGAGATTTCTCACCTACAACGAAGTCTATGTCCGTTATGAAAATCTTGTTGATATCGATGTTCATATGTCGCTGCTCGGAAGACTGTTTTCATTCGGGAACATAATACCGGTAACATCGGCAGGCCTCGGACTTGGCGTTAACCTTATGGGAAGAGACGGTATGAACGGCAAAGTAAGCATCAAGGGAACCGACATCCCGAGAGCAATACCCAGCGAATGTTTCTTCGGCGTCAAGCGGCCATATACCATCAGGAATGATATTGCGGGTTTCATGCAGAAATCAAGCAGCACCTATGAATTAAAGCAGATACAGCAGGAATTGAGTCCCCGCCCAAAATAGAGTTTAATGGGTGAGGTGGGGGAAACCTCACCCTGAAGGGAAAGGTGAAAACATATTGCCCATCCCTCCCTTCACTAAATAACTGTAATGTTCTCAATATAAGTAGTTTACTGGACGCAGGACGAATTTTGATACCCATGGGCACCGGGATGCTACTTGCGTGATCTTGATTGACGTGACTTTGACGCACATGACATATTTGCGCAGGTGCTCCACTTCCCCTTCCCCTGATAGTTTATCTCGATGACTGGTGCGCCGCAGACATCGCAACTCTTGCCGGAAAACGATACAATCCCTGACTGCGGAAGCGGATAGGTCGTATTGCATTCCGGATAACCGGAGCAACCTATGAATCTCTTCCCTTTCTGTGATCGGACAATGCGCAGCTCCCTGCCGCATTTAGGACATTTGCCAACCGAACCAGTTAGCCTGTTGGACTCGCAGGAAGGATCGATGCAGACCTCAATCGGCCTGCTTCCGCGTGAAATCAGTTTTATTTTGGGAAGCGAACAGACTTCACATTCGCTTTCCGACGGTTTTATCAGATATCCTGAAGGCAGGGGATACGTCACCGCACACTCGGGATAATTTGAGCAGCCGGCAAAACGGTTTCTGCCGCTCTCAATAATTCTCAGATCGCCGCCGCACGCCCTGCATTTTCCGATCTTCTTCTGTTCAAGTATTGCATCCTTGATCAGTTTGCCAATTTCCTCCCTGTTGGCATTGATCTCATCCACAACGGTACCGAGCATGGCCCTGGATTCGGACACAACCTCCTCCATTTCTTTACTGCCATCGGCGATTTTATCCACGTCGGCTTCCAGACTTGCGGTCATTTTGCTGTCACAAATCTCAGGCGCCCTTTTCTCAAGAGCAAGCGTCACGGAAAGGCCGGTAAGTGTCGGCTTTATGCTCTCTCCCTGCACATACTTCCTGTCGTAGAGTTTCTGAATTATCTCATGCCTTGTGCTCTTCGTTCCGAGACCGAGTTTCTCCATCTCCTTTATCAAATTTCCCTGATTATAACGTGAAGGGGGCCTGGTTTTGTCCTCAAGGAGATGCACACCATTGACCTCCACCCTTTCACCTGTCTTTAGTTCAGGTATTTTCGTTTCGTAAAATTTGTAATAAGGATAATAGTGTCTCCACCCCTCATAAACCATCTCCTTTCCGTCAGCGAGAAACAGTTCGCCCCCGATATTGAGTCTGGCCCTGCTGTTCTTCACTACAGATTTGGGAGCAACGGAAGCCATAAATCTTCTTACAATCAGCTCGTAGATTCCCCACTCCTTCTTCGACAGCTTTTTCCTTGTTGCAGCTTCCACAGGATAAATCGGCGGATGGTCTGTTGTCTCGACCTTGCCTCTTGTTGGAACGATCTTCTCCTGCGACAGAAGCGCCAGCGCATCCTCTGCAAATTCGGATTGCCTGAATTTCTCGAGTATTCCTTTAAGATAGAGGGAACGCGGATAGACGGTATTGTCTGTACGGGGGTATGAAATAAGGCCGTCTGAATAGAGCCTTTCGGCAATATCCATTGCTTCGGCGCCCGAGTAGCCGAGCCTGGTGGCGTCCACCAGGAACAATGTGGTTGAGAACGGTGTTGGACCGTATTCCTCCTTTTCCTCTGCGGAGTATCCCTCAACGGCCGCGGTTTTTTCACCGCCTATCCTGGAGAATATTTCGCTTGCTTTTTCTTTTTCCCAAAACGGGTTCTGCTCATGCGCTGCAGTGAATTCAGTCCCTTTTTTGCAATCTGCGACAAGTGTGTAATAGCTTTTTGGCACGAAACTTTCTATTTCCCTTTCTCTTCTCGCTATCAGTGCCAGTGTAGGACTCTGGACACGCCCAACTGAGAGGAAGTTCTTTCCAACCTGGTTTGCAGCAAGGGAAAGCAGGCGTGTAAGCGTGGCCCCCCATGCAAGGTCTATCAGCTGTCTGCACTCGGCAGATTTTGCAAGTTTTATATCCAGGCGGTGCAACTCATCAAATGCCTTCAGCACCTCAGAGCGACTGAGACTGCTAAAACGAGCTCTCCTGATTTTCAGATCACTTAGAACAGACTCTGAGACCTTTCCTGTAGGCGGATTTTCTCCCCTGATCAGCTCGATAGCTTCCAAACCGATAAGTTCTCCCTCCCTGTCGAAATCGGTTGCCACGATTATCCAGTCAGCGTTTTCCGCCTCAGATACCAGGGCATCAACCATCTTCTTGTAAAGTACCCGCTTTTCAGGAGTTGCATATATCAGCTCCTTCGGATCTGTAGTTTCCCAGCTGTTAAGTTTGTCGGGATAATCTAATTCGACAATATGGCCCCTCAAGCCAACGATTGTGTAATTATCGCCATTCCTTGTAAAACGGAAAATAGGAATTCCCGGGGACCTTTCCCTCTGGAATTTGCCTTCCGAAAGGACTATTGCCAGGCGGAGGGCAACACTGTTTTTCTCACTGATTATCAGATTATTCATTTGCGTTACGCTTTAAATTCCGGTAACTACTTAAAACTGTAACATAGCATTTTTCTGATTGAAATATGCATTTTGCGCAGTCAGTGAATCTGTAACCTACAGATTCACTGGATACGGGATGAAACAATAACAGTGTGACAAATAATATTAGGGATGGAAGTGTGCAATACTGAGCAACAGGGACGCATCCCCGTAGCAGCTCGTTAAAGTTGCAATCTGAGGATTGACAGTGCCGCACTCTATCACATCTCACACATCTGACATGAACAGTCATATGCAAACATGAAAGTGTCATACAGGCCTCCGCTCAAATTCCTGGTTTTATTTGGCAGCCGCATAATCCGCAGATGCCACTGTTCGTTAACCGCGGGGAGAGAGCTAAGCGGCCCATGTCCGACACAGAAATTTCAGATAAGTATTAAATTTGTGGAATTTCATAATGTCTTCCATAAATTTCGGGAGATCTTGCTATGGAGGGGATGAAGTTGTATAAGTCGATAGATGCCACGTCATCCAGCTGTACTGGTCCTATTGGGGAATTATCCGGTGCAATGAACGACGCATATGCCGGGGAAGGGGTGGAGATAATTGTTTCTGATGAGGCAACAAGAAACGACGTACTCGCTTGGACGGCAAAGACTGGAAATAAGGTGGTTGTCGACAGATCTGAGGACGGAAAATACAGGATGGTCATACAGAAGGTGAAATGAATGAAAAATATACTGATTGCAGGTGGAGGGATAGGGGGGACTATTGTTGCCAACAGAATCGCTCAAAAGCTTTCGAATGAAATTGACAGCGGCAATGTAAACGTGACAGTGCTCGATAAAAGCGAGAAACACTTTTACCAGCCCGGTTTTCTTCTGGTAGCAATGGGTGCAATGCAGCCTCAGGAAACTTATGTTATGGAACGCTCCGTGCTTGACAGGAGGGTCAGATTCATAACCGGAGACAAGGGACTCATAACAAAAATTGATGCGGATAACAGCGAAGTGAGCACTTCCGACGGTGTGAAACACAAATACGACCATCTTGTCCTGTCTACCGGATCTCACATACAGCCTGGCGAGATTCCGGGTTTCAGCGAAGGTGCCGACACATTCTTTGACCTTTCAAAGGCACAGGAAATGTGGAAGAAGGTCCGGTCATTTAAAGAGGGAAGAGTGGTCGTGGACACATCCCTGCTTCCGCATAAATGTCCTGTCGCGCCGCTTGAAATAACGCTGATGCTGGACGATTACTTCAGGAAGAATGGAATAAGGGACAAGATCAGCATAGATTATTGCTATCCGGTCGCCGGCGTTTTCGGCATACCCAATGTGAACAGAATGATGCTGCACATTTTCGAGGAGCGCAACATAAATGTTCACAGCCAGTTCACTCTTGCTTCCGTTGACCAGCATGCAAAAAAGATGACTTCCAAAGAAGGCGAAACGCTCAACTACGACCTTCTTGTCAGCATACCGCCACATAAGGGAGCGCAGGTGATTGGCGACTCCGGTCTTGGTGACAGAAGGAACTGGGTCGCAACAGATAAATTCACACTCCAGGTTAAGGGGCGCGACAACATCTACGCCATGGGAGACACCACCGACATAGCCATTTCAAAGGCAGGCTCTACCGCAGACTACGAATCATACGTTGTGAGCCACAATGTTGCAGCAGATGTTACCGGAACAGACAGCAAGAAGAACTATCCCGGTACTGTCTTCTGCTTCATTGCAACTGGAATGGATCAGGCCACCTACATACGCTTTGACTACAACCATCCGCCAAACCCCCCTATGCCCTCACAGATATACTGGTGGGGCAAGCTGGCATACAACAAAATGTACTGGAGCTTGCACGCTCGAACGCTGATTTGAGTCTGGTGATGCGCGCTTGAAGATAGCGGTTGTTCTCGGCTCAAACAGCCTGGAAAAGGTAGAATTTGCAGCGATGACGGCATTCCTTGCATCGAGCATGGGTGATGAGACTGAAATTTTTGCTACCATGGACGGTGTTCAGGCATTCAGGAAAGTGCCGTTGATAAGTTCATCAGGAGATTCGTCGCGTGCCATAAAAGAAAACGAAAACGGGGGTAGGTATGGCGAATATCTTGCGAAAGCAAAGGCAACCGGCAGGGTGAAGGTGATCGCCTGCAGCATGGCGTCCAAACTCTTCAACCTCAGGAAGGAGGACTATACAGACGTAGTTGACAGCATAGGCGGTCTTACAAGCTTTCTGGCGCAGAATGAAGGCAGCAAAATAATGAGCATATGGTGATAGATTTGAGCGAAAATGGAGCCGTAAAGGAGCGTGGATTTGTACTCGACACTGCGGAAGAAAAGCTACTGCACGATTTCATAACAGATCTGCCGAAGTTCAACAGTGTTATGACCGAATTCAAGAAGCTTGTGGATGAGGGCCAGCTGGAAGCGCTATCGCATGTACTGGCTGCTGTCAGGGGAATGCGGGAAGGACTGAACGACGAAGCTGTAGAGTCTGTCTCCAGAACAGCTTCCCGTTTGCTTGAGCTGGCCTCCGCCCTTTCAACAGACGATACGCTGAAACTTGCTGATACCCTCCGCCGGGACAGCAGCGAACTTGCGGAAACCATCGACCTTCTGGGCAGGATGCAGAGGGAAGGAGTCCTGGAGAATCTCGCAAGTGCAGGGTATGTGCTCAGAGCCGTCAGGGAGGGACTGAACGACGATGCGATAGAGAATTTGTTCGGCAACCTGACCGAAGTTATGTCCTTCTGGAAGCAATATTCCTCGCTCCTTACCGGCGAAGAGATAACGTCGGCACTTTCCAAACTGGCAAGAATAGAACGCGAGGGTGTATTGGATACATTGATCGACGGTGCTTACGTACTGAAGTCGTTTCGTGACGGCATGAACGACGAATCTGCCGCCAACCTATCCGAGCTGTTTTCAGAGGTTCTTGCACACTGGAGAGACGTCCAGGCGCTGCTGAATGCGGCATCATCGCCTGTTTTGAGGAGGATGCTGGCAGTGCTTTCATCAGACTCGCTGATTAAACAGCTTGAAAACGCACCGGCAAAGAAGGGAGGACTTTCGCTTCTGTCTCCCTCTGATCCGGACATAAGAAAAGGACTTGGTGTCATTTTTGAACTCCTGAGGGTAATCGGGGAAGAATTCAGCAGGGACGGTGACGGGACCGCGCGAAAAAAGAATTAATTTCTTTTCCCTGTCGGCCGATCGCCGTTCATTTTACAGCATGTGCGGGCGGAGAGCCGTTCAGGACCGCAAGCAAATCACGGACAAGCACTTCTGTCATTTTGAACCGCGTTTCAAACGTGGCGCTGCCGAGGTGTGGCGTGAGCACTACATTTTTCAGATTTCCAAAGGCAATGCCTGATCCGAGCGGTTCCCTTGAAAATACATCAAGTGCAGCTCCGCCTATTCTGCCCTCCTTCAGTACTTTAAAAAGTGCGGTCTCGTCAATTACTCCCCCTCTGGAAGCATTTATCAGGAAGCCTCCGGCTTTCATCATCATAAGCCTCTCCTCATTCATAAGATGAAACGTTTCGCTGTTGAGGCTGACTGTCAGAACTACAAAATCGGACATTTGGATGAGCGTGTTCAGGCTGACGTATCTTCCTTCGAAGCCGGGTTTCGGGCTCCTGCTGTTGTAGAGAACGTTCATGTCGAAACCTGATGCCCTTCTGGCAACGGCCCTTCCTATTCGCCCTCCCCCCAGTATGCCAATCGTCTTTCCATTCACATCATGGCCGAGCATGAAATCAGGTCGCCAGGGTTCTGTCCACATTCCACTCCTGATGAAGGCATCCCCTTCTGCAATTCTCCTGCTGACGGCAAGCAGGAGACCGAATATAAGGTCGGCCGTTGCACCTGTCAGGACATCGGGCGTATAGGTCACACATATCCCGCGTTCCCTCGCATGCCTGACATCTATGTGGTCATATCCCACGCTGTAGGTACTTATGACTTTCAGCTTGCGGCTTGCATCAATCAGTTCTCTGTCCACCCTGCTGGACAGCGTGACAATGAGACCCTCTTTGTCGCCCATGTTTGCCTTCAGCCATGAGCTGTCCGGGACTCCTTCATTCGGCCATAACTGCAAATCCACGCTGTCTCTGAGTAATTCGAAATACTTGCCCGGGAGTACACAGGTCGATAGCACTTTTGGCATAACCGAACAATCAGCCGCATTAAGATAAAACATTTTGCAGATCCTCAATACACTCAGTGTCGCTGACAGACCTTTTGAAAAGTGCAATAGCGCTGACCGGCGAAGCCAGTAAAATTGAAGAGTGCACGGCCTGCCTCATTACAATGATTTTCTATGCAAGCGGGATTAAATAATGCAATCAATCTGAGTATAGGCAGGCATTCCTGACGGAGTTGAGACGGATTTGAAGAAAGAAGAAAAGATGGTTGCCGGTTTCTTCGCCGTGGTGATAGTGGCGATTGCAGTTGTCCTCGCTTTCATACCGTTCGGTACTGCACCTCATTTCGCTTTCCCGAGCGTTCAGAGTGTGAACAGTGCGGCTGGAACAAGCTACAGCAGCCAGAAATTGAATACCACCGTACTTTCAGGAAGCATTACACCTTCCCTGTCAGTTGTAAGGGCGGAGTCAACGAACTATACTTCAGGCAGCAATTACATCAGGATAACAATAGTCCTCTACAATACATCATCAGAAGCGCAAACAGCCTATGATTCGATCAACTCTTCCATAGGTGAACTGCACAGTTTCCTCCCGACAAGCCACTACGTATATTCTGCTTACAAAAGCTACCGTTATGCGTTCATAATTCTTCCGCACAACTCCACAATATCCGGTTTTTCCTCGGTGCTCGGCTTCTCATTTGCGGTCAGCCATCTTGGCCATTACGTCTACATCGTATTTTCCGATTTCGGAGGAATGAATACAGCCAAGTTATCGAATCTGGTGGATCTTCAGACAAACACGATGACCTCAGGGCCTCTGATTTGAGCGTTTGGAAATATCCCGTCGGCTTGTACTGCAGTTGACTGAAGAAAACGGCATTGCATTCCTGATTAAACGCGCTGCAGTACGACAGCATATCCCTGCCCGCCGCCGACACAGACTGCTGCCACACCATAATCGCCTTTTCCTGCCTCAAGCATTCTTGAAAGTGTTCCGGCAAGTCTTGCACCGGTTGCACCCAGGGGATGACCTATCGCGATTGCCCCGCCGTTGACATTCACGGTCCCGCTGTCAATCTTCAGCTCACGGATTGCATTCAGAACAACGACAGAAAACGCCTCATTTATCTCCCAGAGGTCAACGTCCGAAGCCGACAGGGAAGCGCGTTCCAGCGCTTTTCGGATTGCCGGCACAACCATTGCGCCCATAATGGACGGATCACCTGACGCCCATCCTAGAGAAACGAGTTTTGCGAGCGGCTTTATACCCAGCTCATTCATCTTATCCCCTGACATCAGTGTTACCAGCGATGCACCTGCGTTAAGAGGGGAAGAATTGCCCGCAGTAATAAGGCCGTCCTTCATGAATGCAGGCGGAAGAGCCGCCAGCTTTTCAGAAGTTGTATCGGCCCTAATGCTCTGGTCCCTGTCAACAACCATCCTGGAATCCGGGCTGCCGACTTCAATCGGAAGTATTTCACCCTGGAGAAAACCCGATTCGAGCGCTTCTGTCGCGAGCAGGTGACTCCGGAGCGCGTATTCATCCATCTCAGCCCTTCCAATATTCCGTTCCCTTGCAAGTTTCTCGGCGGTGAGACCCATATGATAACCTACATCCATTCTGTATGAAGAGTAGGATGCGTCGTTCAGGAGGGGTTCGCAGAGCCTGTTGGAAAGGCGGGGAACATGTGTCATATGTTCCATCCCGCCGGCGAGTACTATGTCGGCTGCGCCGGTCATAATTTCCATCGCGCCGAATGAAATCGCGTTCAGCGAAGATGAACACGCCCTGTCGACGGCTGCAGAAGGGACCTCAGCCGGCAGGTGTGAGAGGAATACAGGGTGTCTTCCACCGAACGTCCAGTTTTCATCGCGCTGGTAGGCGCACCCAACTATGACATCATTGATTTCAGCAGCGCGGATGGAATTGCTCGAAACAGCATGCATGATTAGCCTTGAAAGGACTTCATCCATCCGAATCGTGTTGAATACATCCCTTTCAGGCTGGCTTGGTCTGGATCTGCTGAAAGCACTCCTTACGTAATGGACAAGATATACATCCTTCAGATACGGCATAACAGGGCCGCCATACCATTATGGGACATAGGATAAAGAAATTGCCTTTTTTCAGACCCGTCTGCAGATACTGCTGCAAGAGCCCATGCCGGCAGCCAGCGGGATAACATAACATTTCCCATTTTACTGTCGGGCATATTGGTCATCGGGCACATATTACTGGCGTATGGAAGACAGCAGAGTCGAATATGCATCGGATTTATAGGAGTTGGCCGATTCACGGGGTAGATGAAAGAGGGAAAATGGTATTTTTATTCAATACTTTCGCTTTATTTTGCCTCATTAATGATAAGGCTCATAATGCCGCTGAGCTTCAATGTGTGGGGACCAGATACCGGTGAAAATTACTACATAGTCAACTATTTTGCAGCAAATGGCAGGATTCCCTTTCCATATACCGGTTTCGGACAGACGTATACAGAGTTCCCCGGTGTTTATGAGCTGCTGGGAGCGCTCTCTGCGGCATCAGGCGTTTCTTCATCGGCGATAAGCGAACTTTCTATGCCCTTCATTTCATCCCTTCTTGTATTTCCGGTTGCAGCTCTCGCTAGAACGCTCACCGGTAGCAGGGGCGGTGCGGTTATGGCTTCGCTCTTCTACTCGGCATCTGTTGTAACTGCGGGCCACACTTCCATACTTTCGTCCGATACGTTCGGTGAACTGCTGCTCATTTTCTTCCTGTACTTCTATCTTACTTCCCCGGGAAGCATTTTCAGGTTTGTCTCTTCCATGCTGATAGCTTTCGCGATGCTGCCTTCGTATCATCTCGGGACTGTATTTATCATACTGTTCCTGATGCTTGCGCTCTTCTATTATTCATTCCTGAGAAGAAGCGCCTCGAGGGAACTGGAAAAGTCGCTATTCTCCTTTGTTTTGATATCGGCTGCCGGATTAGCTTACTGGCTGACAATGGCGCCGCAGTTCGTGACCCTTTTCATTGTCAGGATAATGCCCCTGCCTGCTGCGATCGTCGCGCCGTTCGCCACCGCATTCATAATATGGTTTGCAGGCAGGTACTCGCCTGTTCAGGGTAAGCAGTTACATTTCCATGTAAATTCAGCAAGAATGAGGCTTGAAATAGCAGCTGTTGTGACAGGGACCCTGATTGCGGCGACAATAGTAGCTGTGATTGGTTTTCCATCAATACCGGTCTATCCCAACCCGCTGACAGTGCTCTTCACACCTTCCCTTGCTCTTCCTGTACTGGGCGGTTTCCTTTTCCTCCAGTTTTCTTCCCTTAAAACTGAAAGTGCGATTCTCGGTCTCCTGCTGATCTCTGTCCTGGTCATAATTGTGTTTGGCATGGCGACAGGGATATCATACCTGGTGCCCCTCAGGGTAATCGAGTACCTCTACCTCATTCTTTCTTTCATTGTCGGTTTTGCAGCGATAACCTCTATCGAGGTGCTGCTGAAGCCTGAGCGAAGGGTCTGGGGTGCGGTTGCAGTGGCCGTGATTCTCATACTTTCGACGTCATCCATAACAGCCGCGAGCACGCAGCTTTCATCGCCATCCAAGATCGGCGCAACCCCGTTTCAGGATCTCGATGCTTCCAACTGGGCCGCATGGAACACGCAGAAGAATTCCACATTTGCCTCCGATCACAGGCTAAGCTCGATTATTTTCGGATATGGAAATAGAGAGGCTACCTGGGAATTTGGCGGCTATCCCGTATTTCATTCAGCCGACATTCAGCAGCTCCTCGAACGGCTGAACAGCTCCAGAACGCCTTACGGACCTGCGAGGGTAGGCTACATAATACTGGACAAGGAGATGCTTGCATCGGCAAATTTCTATCCTAACCAGCCAGATAACCCGATACCGCCCTATTTTGAAGCCATGCTGAAGACACAGTATTTTGTTGAAGTGTACACAAACGGATTCGCAACAATTTACGAGTACACACCTTGATGCACGCCCGTCGAGGCAGATGCAATTCCGGGCATGATTCAACCCTTTCTGAAGAGGAAAATGTATTCATGCTTGAATACGTAGAAACCACCGGAAAGCGCCCTGTATCTCCACAGCTCCTTCTGCGATTTTTTTCCCCTCGTCTCATCAAAATTTTTCACTATAACCGATTTTAGCCTGTAACCAGTGCGGAGGATCTCCTCCATCGAACGGAATCCCAGCGGAATCCATTCCCCCCCGGAGTACTTGTCGCCGATTACAAGGGCCATGTATTTTCCACTTTCAAGATACGGATACGTCCTTTCGGCGATCGACCTGATCCCACGTAGAAAATCTTCAACAGATGGGGAATTGGAAAGATCGGCCGGATCCCCGCTGAATTTTATTATGTCCCAATAGGGCGGATGCATAAGTATGAACTGGACAGATGATATGCCCGCATCTTCAAGCACTCTTGAATAATCCAGTTCGATGCTGTTTGCCCTGATTATTTCAGTTCGGACTCCGTATCTGTTTGCTTCCCTGCCAATAGAGTTGGCCGCGGCATGTGCTGCTTCGGCAGAAAGCTCTATGCCTATGCCGTTTCTTCCGAGCCTTCTGCATTCAATGAGCGTTGTGCCGCTTCCTAGAAATGTGTCCAGAACCCATTGCCCCTTCTTTGTAAATCTGTTCAGGAGCTGGTACGGAATCTGTGGTATGAAATTGCCCCAGTAACCCGCGTTGTGCGAGCCGGATCTGTCTCTCCGGTCAAAAATCCACAGGCTGTCCGTTATGATGTCACCGTAGTCTTTCCATCTGTTCATATTCATATCGTTGAGGCCGTTCTCCTTCGTCTCACTCAGTCCCCTCAGCAGCCTGTGCAGGTAGTATTTCGCCCGTCCCAGCGTATAGGCGCCAAGCATCTGTTCGAGTTCTCTGGCAATGGCCGAAACCGTTATTTCCGTGCGTTCAGAACCACTGTCACCGTCTTCGTAAACCGCAACGACGTCCGAACCTCTCAGGGAGATGCGGAGCTGGTTCACGGCCTTTCTGAATTCCGGCAGCCTCTCAATGCGGTCTATCCGCCTGAGCCTGCGGATCAGGGAGGAGGCGCTTACGCTGCTGTCCCTTTTACCGACAGATTTACCGGTATTCGGAATGTTTCGCAAATCAACGCTCCAGGTCAGGAGATGCTGAAAAAGTATAAAAGCTGAATATTAAAGGCAGACAGGACCTTCCATCGCAGGCAATCAGACGCCTCTGTATTTCACAGTCAGATCCCTGAGTATATCGGCAACATCCTCGCATTTGTCCGTTACAGTTTCCAGGTTGTCGTAAATTTCCTTCAGCTTTACGATCTCTATCGCGTCCGTCCCCCTGAAGAGATTTTCGAGTGACACACGGAGTGTTGTGTCCGCTTCGTTTTCATACTTGTTGATTTCGATACAGCTGTTGACTATCCTGTCGAACCGCTTGTCATAAATGTCGTTTATGTGCTGAATTCCTGTGGCAACTTCTCTTGTGCACTGCACAATAGTGCCCATGAATTCCCTTATGCTGTCGTCTGATTTTTCTATGTGATACATTGCGAATCTCGCAACTGTTGCCTCCAGGTAATCCATTATATCGTCCAGCGCCTGCGCAAGCGAAACTATTTCCATTCTGTTTATCGGCGCAATGAATTTTGTATTAAGCCTTACGAAGATCCTGTGAACTATTTCGTCACAGTCATGCTCTATTTCCTTCACTCTCCTGGAAATATCTGCAGTATCGCCCCAGGTTTGCACGAATCTGTTTGTCTCCTCCGAGGCGTAGACGATCTTTTCAGTGAGTTCCGAAGTCAGATCCGAAAATTCCGAATATGTTTTAAGCAGTCTCTCCTCCCCGCTGACTTCTTCGAGACGCCTGTCCTGCCCCTCCGGTATGAATAACAGCGTAAGCGCGACACCCATCACCGATATCACGGCGAGCCATGAAAAGATGCCGCTTAAATGAATATAGCTCAGCATGAACGGGAACAGAAACGCGCTCATTGCTGCGCCCGATTTGCCGGATGCGGCGGCTATGCCGTGGGCAGTACTCCTCACCTGGGTGGGGAACACCTCAACAGGAACGACAAACGTGGTCGTGTTCGGACCCATGTTGATGAAGAAGAATGTTGAACCGTATACGACAAAGAGAGCTGTGACATCCGAAATAATGAACGGTATAAGCACTATTGAAGAATATGCGACTGCCATGAAGAGGAAACCGAGAACCTGCAGTTTTCTTCTTCCCAGATTATCTATGAGATAAACAGCCGCCCAGTAACCCGGGAAAGCAGAGAAAAGGAAAATTGCTGCAGTGATTTCGGTGGAATGCAGGATTGAAATGGAACCTGTGCTGTGTATTATGGTGTTGGTGAATATTCCTGTGCCGTAAAACGCAACGTCCAGGGCGAACCAGCACAGTGAGGTTCCGAGTATAAGCGGTATATACATTGAAAAAATATCGCGTTTTGGTATCCTGATACCGTATCTCCTCTGCTCTTCCTGAGTCAGTGCAGCGCTGTTTGTGACGGCTGCATTCGCATCTCCGGACTGCATTCCTGAAAATGCTGCAAACCGTGGTGTTTCGGATATTTTATTCCTCACATACAGAACTGCAATTGCCGGGACTGCTCCCATTGCAAGCGGTATTCTCCAGGAAAGCGAGAGTGGTGCCTGAAGAAGGAGCGTCAGAACAGTGACCAGTGCTCCCGTGAGCTGGCCGAATCCCTGCATTGCGAAGACGGAGGCAACAAGCTTTCCCCTGTCCTTCCTGTTGGAAAACTCGGACATTATTGTTGCGCTTACAGGGTAATCTGCCCCGATGCCTATGCCGAGAAGAAACCGCCAGAGGATGAGCTGGCTCGGATTAGCCGATGTTGCGGAGCCGATCGCGGCCAATATCAGGATCACAAGGTCGAAACTGTAAACAATCTTGCGGCCAAATCTGTCCGCTATAGGTCCGAAAATCAGCGGTCCTATAATTGCACCGAAAAGCGCTGAACTGGATATGAGTGCGTAGGTGAGAGACTTGTCGGATATGCCGAAATAAACACTTATAATGGGAAGTATCGCGCCTATGACAAACAGATCGTACGCGTCCGTGAAAAAGCCCATTCCCGAGACGATTAGAGTTCTTATGTGAAATTTTCTGATTCCCTGTTCATCCAGAGACGCAAAAGGGCTCTGTGCGGGGCTGTTCCCCAATCAGGACCACCGGCATCTGACAAGCGGGTTGAATGACATATCCGACGACTGCACTGTTTCAGGTTGATTTGCTGACGCTGTCACAGATGCGGAACAGACCGGGTTGATTTATCAATATAGCTTATATATTCTATATAGAGATACATTAAAATATATACTTATTTAGTTACTATAGAGATTATGGAAACAAGAAAAGTGCAGTTCACTGGCAATTCAACTTACACCATATCACTGCCAAAGGAATGGGTAAGGAAAATGGGTGTTAAGACAGGCGATTTTCTTGCGCTTTCAATTGGCGACAGCGGAATACTCAATGTGAGTCCGACAATCATGGAAGCGCGCAGGTCAAGGATCAAGGAATTCATGATAGGCAAGGAGAGCCCCGTACATCTCGAGAGGATGCTGATAGGTGCCTATGTGATGGGTTTCGACACGATAACAGTGAGGGCAAAGGAAAGAATAGATAATTCAATGAAGGAGAGAATAAGGCATTTCACGAGATCTGTTACAGGTGTTGAGATTGTGGAAGAGAGCATAAACAACATAGTCATCAAGGATCTGAGCGATCCGCTTGAACTCTCGCAGGAAAAGGGAGTAAGGCGCCTGCATCTCATTGTGAAGTCCATGCAGGAGGATGCCGTCGGTGCATTCATGAACAGTGATGCTTCTTTAGCGGTGGATGTGATAAACAGAGACTACGATGCTGACCGGCTTTACTGGATTATCATGAAGGTGCACAACATGATGATGAAAAATATGATGCTGTCGGAGAAGCTCAGGATAACTGTCGATGAGAGTAACTCTTTTTTCCAGATTGCCAGATATCTTGAAAGGATTGGAGACCATGCGGTGCAGATTGCCAAATCAGTCGGGGAGCTCAATGAATTTCAGCCTGGCGGCGAAATGAAGGAGAAGTTCGCTAACGCCCACCAGATAGCAATACGGATGCTGGATGGAGCCATGAATGCTTTCTTCAGAAGAAACGTCGAGGAAGCGAACAGGGTCATCGATCAAAGGGAATCGCTCAAGGATTTTCTTTCTGAACTGTCAAGGAAAATACAGAAGGTCAAGGGAGAGGAGGCAATCAATCTTGCACTGATCGAGGAGTCCATCAGGAGGACTGCATATTACTCGACTGATATTTGCGAGGTCTCGATAAACTACTGCATGCTTCCCTGAGCGCTGCCCCGGAACCGAGCGCCACCCGCTGCTATCGGCGCAATAAATGACACAGGCACTTCTGCAGACTACTTATATCGGTTCAGCAAATAGGCAGCCGAGATAATGGAAGAGACACTAAATTCCATTGGGGATGACAACGGCAGTTCCCCGGAACATGCAGGGCATTTTCCGCTTCTGATAAACCTGGCGGAAAGGGATGTCGTAATCGTCGGGGGCGGCGACATAGCGTTTCACAAGGCTGCCCTTCTTTCACCCTATGCAGGGTCCGTCACTGTTTACAGCGACACATTCAGCGATGACTTTGAAAACCTGAATGTAGGCAAAATAAAAGCACATGGAAATGACATTCTGAAGGCAATTGGCAATCCCTTTCTGGTTATATGCGCGACCGACGATCACGAATTCAACAATGTCGTGATGAACTACTGTGCTGAAAAGGGGATATTGTGCAATAACGTCGACGTAACATCATCAGATGTTTATTTCGGTTCTATGATCAAGGGAGGACCGCTTACAATATCCATTTCCACAAACGGAATGTCCCCTACCATGGCAAGATTTACTAAAGAGACAATAATGAATGCACTTAACAGAAGTTTCTGGGAAATGCTTGATTTGCAGACAGCGCTCAGGAGCAGACTTCGCCATTCCATACCCGAAATGTCACGCAGACGGGAGATGCTCTGCTCCATTGTATACGATCCTGAAATATGGATACTGCTGGATCAGGGAAGGAAGGCCGAGGCGGCCGAGCTTGCCGTCAGGAAGGTGAATTCGTTTGATAAGCAGGAGTGATGGCAGACATGAGGATGCCACAGACTTGCTCGACGGTACGGATAGAAAACTGCTGAACGAAATACAGTGGGAATTCCCGCTGGACGAGAAGCCGTTCGCTGCAATCGGAAGGAAGGTCGGCACTGATGAAAGCGACGCAATTTCGCGTGTTTCGAAGCTGAAAGCATCCGGAATAATCAGGCAGATTAACGCAATCTACGACACCAGAAGACTTGGGTATTCCAGCACTCTCGTATCTTTTGCTGTGGGGGATGGGGATGTGGATGCCGTTGCTGAACGCATAAACATGCATCCCGGAGTGAGCCACAATTACAGGAGGGACAGTGAATTCAATCTCTGGTTCACGCTGGCGACGCCTCCCGGAACAGATGTCACGGCCGAGGCGGCCAGGCTTGCAGAGGAGAATGGGATCCGCCGCTGGCATCTCCTTCCTGCGCTGAAACTCTACAAGATTGGCGTTAGACTCAATATGACCGGGGAAGAAATGAAGCAACAGAAAGACAGAAGACAGTGGGAAACGCCATTTTCGGCGGGCGAGGATGACAAGAGGTTCATAAGGGCAACCCAGAAAGATATTCGTATCATTGAGAGGCCGTTCAATCCTGTGGCTGATGAACTGGGCATGAGCGTAAAAGAACTCTTCGGGAAGTTCGACTACTACCAGAGGCTCGGTGTCATGAGGAGATTTGCGGCGATCCTGAGACATCAGAAGGCCGGATTTGTGGCTAACGGGATGGTCTGCTGGAAGGCTGATGAGCAGGATTCTGCAAGGATTGCTGATGTGACGTCCAAAATCAATGAGGTGAGCCATTGTTATATGCGCCCGACTTATGAAGACTGGCCATACAGCACTTTTACGATGATACACGGCAGGGAGAGGAAGGAATGTGAAAAGATTGCTGAGGAAATTTCAAAACAGACTGGAATAGCGGACTATGTCATACTTTACAGCACCAAGGAATACAAAAAGCAGCGAGTGGAATATTTTGTGTGATTTCAATGGGCGAAGACAGCCGGGACGGAAGAACTGAGATACATAACTTTGCCTTCTACAGAATTTCAAGACAGGCAATGGACAGAAGCGGGGTAGAGAGAACGCAGATGAAAGAGGAATTCAGCGGCTACATGGAGAACAGCGGGCTGCTCGTGAACTCCTATTCGCTGGCAGGGCTGCGGCCTGAAACCGACTTCATGCTGCATTTCAGCCATGCGGATGTTCTGGAAATGCAGCGCAGGCTTGCTGCCTCCCGCAAACTGAAACTGTTCAGATATCTGGAGACACCCTACACCTATCTGTGCACAAAACGCTCTTCCGAGTACAGCGCGGACGGCGAATCTGAAGTGCATCTGAAGAGTGGGGAAGGGGAGCTGCTTTTTGTCTACCCCTTCATAAAGACAAGGGAATGGTATCTGCTTTCACCGCAGGAGAGAAGGAGAATAATGCAGGAGCATATCATGGTCGGCAGGAAATATCCCGGTGTGCGCATTAACACAGCTTATTCGTTCGGAATCGGAGATCAGGATTTCTTCCTGTCCTTCGACGGAAACGACCTGTATGCTTTTCAGACACTCGTGATGGAATTGCGAAATACGGAAGCAAGCCGCTACACTGTGAGGGATACGCCTATGTTTGTATGCGTAAGGAGGGATCTGCCTGCCCTGCTGGACGAACTGCTTTGAATCAGCCTGCAGCATCTGTCTGTGAACAGACAGAATACGCATGCCTACGGAGCAAAATAACGGCAAAAGGTTCCAAAAGTTTGAGATAATAAGAACGGATGGTCTGCCGTGAAATATGGGATCGCAGTCCACGGAGGCGCAGGGTCTCCCGCGAGTCTGAGCGACGGACCGGCGCGTGCTGCCGAAACAGGGTTTTCCTTTCTCCGGACAGGCGGAAGCGCTCTCGAGGCGGTTGTGGAGGCAGTCACGGTAATGGAAGACGATGATCGTTTCAATGCAGGAACTGGTTCTGTACTGAGATTTGACGGTGTCGCCTATATGGACGCAGCAGTTATGACATCAGCAGGCAAATGCGGAGCGGTCGCCTCCCTCAGGGAGATCAGGAATCCCATCAGGGTCGCCTGTGAAGTGATGAAGACGCCGCATATTCTGCTTGTTGCCGAAGGTGCCCAGGAATTTGCTGAAAAGAAGGGCTTCGGGAAATACGACAACAGTACGCAAAGGACGAGGGAAAGGCTCAGGACCGGACTTGAGGAATTCAAGTCAGGGAAGAGACCAAAGTGGCCTGAAAACTGGAGATATTACAATGTGGACACAGTAGGGGCGGTTGGGAGAGATGCAGATGGAGAGTTTGCGGCAGCAAACTCAACAGGCGGAACTTTTCCAGCGCTGAAAGGGAGGGTTGGCGATGTGCCTATGATCGGCTGCGGCATTTATGCCGGCAGTGCCGGGGCTGTTGCTGCAACCGGGATAGGTGAGGAAATAATAAGGAAGGTCCTTTCCAAAACGGTCTACGATTTGATTGAGGGTGGAATGCATCCGCAGCAGGCTGTGGAGAAGGGCGTTGCACTCTACGAGCAGGATGTGTCTGTAGGCCTTATCGCAATTTCCGATCAGGGCACAGGAGAGGCTGCCACGTCGGAAATGGCGCACGCGTCAAGAATTTTCTGATTGCATGTCATCAGCTCGAGGTTTTGAGAATCCTCTGTTTTTCGACAAGCCATGCAACCTTCGTGGAGAGCACTATGCCCTCCCCCGATGAAAAATAGCATTTTGAGTCACCTGCGCGCCTGTGCGTTGTTTCGTACCGCGGAACATTCACCCTTATTTCACTCAGGCGCATCGCACCGCACAGCCCGGTGAGAACAGGAACCGATTTCAGGCCATCCGGTGTCCGCCTCTTCAGCTCCTGAGTGAAGACCTGTATAAAAAAAGGGCATTCGTCACATCGTTCCGGCAGCTTGTATTCCGGCAGCATTATCACCTGCAGTTTTACAGCGGGATTACCTGCTGTACCTGTGAACATTAATTCGTATTTAATGCTGATTGAATGTGCGGTTGTCTTGAGGGGCACTGACGAAACTGCATTCAGTCATAACGCTCATAGTAGACATTGTTTGGACTGACCCCCGAGGAAACAGCCAGATCCTTCACCTGGTCGACCATTATCTGCAGGCCGCATATATAGACATCCTTCCTTGCAGGATCCTGCAGGTATTTCTTCAGCGTTTCCTGGACATGCCCCCTGTGACCCTTCCAGGTGTCATCTGCCCTGCTGAGAGTGGGCAGATAATGGAAATTGCTGTACTTGCTCTCAAGTTCCTCGAAATAGGAGCGGTAAATGATGTCTTCCGGGTGCCTTGTTCCGAATATCAGATATATCTGCTCGCCTACGCCCTGCGAAAGCATTGTTTCAGCCATGCTCCTGAATGGTGCGACGCCGGTTCCGGTCGAAACGAAGAATATTTCGGGCGGCAGCGGCTTCCTGATAGTGAATGCACCCATTGGCCCTATTGCATTTATTTTGTCGCCATTCTTCAGATCGCAGAGGTAGTTTGACATAAAGCCGCCCTCAACTCTTTTGATGCAGAGCTCGAAGCCATCCCTGAAGGAGGGAGGGGAGAAGATTGAATAGTCCCTTGCGATCTTCTTGCCGTCTGGTTTGACAGCAGAAATCGAAACAAACTGTCCCGGTTCAAAATCAAACATCTGGCCGTTTGTGGGGTTGAACCTTATCACATTGACTTCGGGGTTTGTTTCCTCATTGAAAGCAACAACGTATTCGCCTCTGGTAACTCTCCGTCTCTGGGTGACCTGGGCCGGAGCCCCTGCCTGAACACTTGCCTCAACCATTCTTATAACCTCGGTTTATCAGCGTTTCAGTAATGAGCAAAAAGCAGGGATTATAAATAGATGATTAAACAACACACAATCAGCGCAACGCAAGCGCATCATTCACAGTCAACATATCGAAACACTGGGAAACATGGCGCGGCATGGCCCATTTTATTCATGGCTTGGCGAATACATGAAAAGCCTCCGTGGATCACGGAGTTGCATCCCGCTGAACGCCGCTTCCGCATTAATTCAATTTGAACGCCTGCCGGGTTTCTTCCCCTTTATCCCCGGCTCGGTCATCGCGTAGAAATCAAGTACGCTGTCTAGTATCTTGCTGTCCAGCCATCCTCTTTCCAGCACGATCTGCCTGATTGCCTTACCTGTCTTCAGCGATTCCTTCACCGCCTCTGCCGCCCTTCCGTATCCGATGTAAGGATTGAGCACCAGAGCAATTCCGGGCGATCTTTCGACCATTTCCCTGCATTTCTGTTCGTTGGCTGCAATTCCGTCTATCAGTTTTTCGCGGAACATACGCAAACCATTCTTCATAATCCTGAGCGAAAAGAGCATATCGAAGGCTATTAGGGGCATCATCACATTCAGCTCAAGCTGTCCGGCCTGGGACGCAAACAGAAGCGACAGATCATTGCCCATGCACTGGAATGCAATCATGTTCATGCATTCAGCAATAACAGGATTGACCTTTCCCGGCATTATTGAAGAGCCGGGCTGAACAGGCGGAACAGTGATTTCCCCAAGGCCTGTCACAGGACCCGAATTCATGAGTCTGATGTCATTTGCAATCTTTGTGATATCAGAAGACAGCGCCTTCACAGCTCCCGATGCTTCAACGAAGTCTGTCATCGACTGCGTAAGCGCCATGAGACTTTTTCCATTCTTCAGCCTGAAACCTGTAATTGAGGTCAGCTCACTCACCACTTTCTTCACGTAAAGCGGATCGGCGTTAACTCCGGTTCCAACGGCAGTTGCACCGATGTTCAGTTCCGACAGGTTTTCCATCACGTGGGCAAGCCTCTTCATATCATAATCAAGCATGTCGGCATATGCCCTGAATTCCTGGCCAAGCCTTACTGGCGCTGCATCCTCCAGATGGGTTCTTCCCGATTTTACAACATTGTCGAACTCTCTCCCCTTTCGGTTCAGCGATTCTATGAGCAGTTTGAGTTCAGCATTCAGCTCAGATATAAGTCTGATGGATGAGATGCGGATTGCTGTCGGAACGGTGTCGTTGGTGGACTGTGACATGTTAACATGGTCATTGGGATGAACCAAGGTATAGTCGCCTCGTCTGCCTCCAAGGAGTTCAATAGCACGGTTTGCTATCACCTCGTTTGCGTTCATATTGTGGGACGTGCCGGCCCCTGCCTGAAAAACATCCACAACAAACTGTTCCCTGAGTCTGCCCTCGAGTATTTCCTGTGCTGCCCTGGCAATCGCCTCCCCTTTCCCGGCATCGAGTTCACCCGTCATCATGTTGGCCCTTGCTGCCGCGAGTTTAACTGCTGCCGTTGCCCAGAGAAATTCATCAAACGGGTGGATTCCGCTAATCTGGAAATTCTGAAGAGCACGCTGGGTCTGGGCTCCATAATATGCATCCGCCGGAACAGCCACTTCGCCAAGAGAATCAATTTCTTTTCTGAATTCCATTTTCGATCACCTGTTAATAAACGACAACGGATCAAAGCGATCATGTGCATATTAGACTTTTGAATGCAGCCGATGCGCTTTAGGGTGCAGATCCAGGCGGATAGGCTGTAGCTCTAACCCTGAAATACCTAAAATCGTGAGGATTCGGAGCGAATTTTTGATTCAATAGCAAAGCCGCGCGCATGCAAAAAATAATATTTAAGTAAGGGTATGAGACAGGCAATAACATGAGCATGATGGGCCTTTTTGCTGATGAGTTCAGCGTGGTAACAGTTTTTTAGAGGAGATGCTGTGACCGATCAATCGTTTTCAGAGGCAGTTGGAACCGCCGACTTTTCAGTGATTGTATGTTAGTCCGGACGAATGATTGAATGGAAGCAAATGAAATTTTCAGGAACAATATAGCGCCGAAGAGATTTTCGCAGACACCTATTGATGAATCAAAACTCAAGCTTCTCAGTGCGGCCATCAGAAGCTGTCCTTCTATGGACAACAGACAGCCATGGAAAATAGTTTTCATTCGTAGCGAGGAGACAAAGAAAAGCATTTCAGCGGCCTGTTCCAACAACAAATCGCTCATCGAGGCGCCGATTGCAATGATTGTCTGCGGGATGCCGGATGATGCATATCCCACACTTGGGGGTTACCTGAACAGCTTTTCTGTAGATGCCGGCATGCTCATCGGGCGCATCACTATTGTGGCCGGCCAGATGGGGATGCATACAGACTGGCAGTTTTCATTCAGGGAGGAAAAGGTGAGAGAGATTATAGGTGCGCCTGAAGAATGCAGAATTGTCTCAATCTCTCCGCTTGGCACCGCGAGCGAGGTAATTTCTGTTCCTCCGGCAAAACAGCTGCACGAACTGGTCAACTACGATCATTATTAACGCAGTTGCGCTTGGACATATTTGGTTGGAAATGGAGGCATCGCTGTGGCATCGGAACGTAAGGAAATTTTCCGCATAGAGGACAAGTGGCGCAGGAAATGGGATGAAACGGGTTTGTATGAATCCGTTCCGGACGGCAGAAAAAAATTCTTTGCAACTTATCCTTACAGCTACATGAACGGATTGCCGCATATCGGACATGCCTTCACTGCGCTGCGGGTAGACTTCCAGTGCAGATACAGGAGGATGCTGAACTACAATGTACTGTTCCCTTTCGCATTCCACTGCACGGGAGTGCCCATAGTCGCAGCGGCCAAGAGAATAAGCGAAGCAGAGCCCAGACAGATAGACATGATGAAATCGATGGGCATACCTGATGGCGAAATACCGCATTTCGCCGATCCTGTATACTGGACAAGGTATTTTCCTGAAAGATGGGAAAAGAGCATGCGGAAACTGGGGATGTCGATAGACTGGAGAAGGAAGTTCATCACCACACCGCTGAATAAGAGCTATGATTCATTTGTGAGATGGCAATTCACGCTGCTGAGAGAGAAAAATTATGTAAGGATAGGCTCGCATCCTGTAATCTGGTGCCCCAAGGACAATATACCTGTGGGCGACCACGACAGACTACGGGGTGAGGGGGAAACGCCCACTGAATACACGCTGCTGAAATTCAGAACTCATGCTGGTGAATTCATCATTACCGCAACACTGAGACCTGAAACCTCATATGGACAGACAAATCTGTGGATCAATCCGGAAGTTACCTATGTTCGCTGCCAGGTCGGCAGTGAAACATGGATTGTTAGCAGGGAGTGTGCAAAAAAGCTCGGTGAGCAGGGCAAGGATGTTGTGGTGAAGGGGAGCGTTCAGGGCAGTTCCTTGACCGGGACGGAGGTGTTCTCCAGCACTATGAACAGATGGATCCCTGTACTGGCGGCCTCATTTGCGAATCCGTCGAAGGGAACCGGCATTGTAACCTCAGTGCCCAGCGACTCGCCTGACGACTACATCGCGCTGCTCGATCTGAAGAAGACTGCACGAAATTCCAGAATGAATGAGGCAGAAAGTGAAACGGTACTGAAAATTAAGCCGATAGAGATCATTGATACGCCGGGCTACGGAACTCTGCCCGCAAAGAAGGTCATTGAAAGGATGCACATTCAAAGCCAGAATGAGAAGGAAAAACTGGACGCGGCAAGGGAGGAAGTATACAGGGAAGGCTACTACAACGGCACAATGCTCCAGACATGCGGACCATACGCCGGCATGAAGGTTGATGCGGCGAGAGACGCAATAAAGAAAAAAATGATTGAAGAAGGAACTGCAGACATATTCTATGAGCCATCGGGCGAAGTTGTCTGCAGATGTCTTACAGAGTGCATCGTCAAGGTCGTTGATAACCAGTGGTTCCTAGCTTACGGAGATGATGAGTGGAAGCGACTTGCGCATGAAGCGGTTGCAACGATGCGTTTCTTTCCTGCATTCATGCAGAAACAGTTCGACAACGTGATAGACTGGCTGAAGGACTGGGCATGTGTTCACCACACCGGACTCGGAACGGAGCTGCCTTGGGACAGCGGATGGAAAATAGAATCGCTTTCGGACTCCACCATATACATGGCCTATTACACAATAGCTGAATGGATACAGGATGGCAGGAACATTTCAGACAGGATGATCGGGACGGAATTTTTCGACTACGTCTTCCTTGGGAAGGGCAACGCCGCAGCCGCTGCAAAGGCAGGCGGATTCGATGTGAAGTCTGCAGAATCCATGAGAAATGAATTCCTCTACTGGTATCCGCTCGATCTTAGGAATTCTGGCAAGGACCTCGTTGGAAATCACCTTACCTTTTCAATATTCAACCATGTCGCGCTATTCCCTAAAGAGCTATGGCCGAGATCGTACGGCGTCAACGGGTGGATAACAATTAGCGGTTCGAAGATGAGCAAATCCGCAGGAAATGCGCTCGCCCTCGACAGTGCACTGGAAATGTTCGGTGCAGATGTCACGCGTATCACCGAGGCCTATGCAGATGAGGGTTTCAACGATCCCAACTGGGACCAGGATTTTGCAGAATCAGCGGGAAAGAGGCTTTTACAGATGCTCGAGACTGCGCGTTCTCTCGAAGGGCTCAGTGAACAGGACGAAGACTACTTAGACAGATGGATGATATCGACAGTTAACTCACTCTACCTCTCTTACGCCGATGCGATGGACAATATGCTCTACAAGCCGGCTGTCAGGGCAAGCCTGCTTGACATGCAGAATGCATTACGATGGTATACCAGAAGAAAGGAGGGCAGACTTAACAGGAAGACGATGAATCATTTTGTCTCGATGCAGATTCTTATGCTGTCACCCTTTACGCCGCACGTGTGCGAGGAGGCCTGGGAAAACGCAGGCCACGAAGGATCCGTATGCACGCAGCTACTGCCTGACAGGCAGAGCATAAAGGTTGAAGTCGCATCGCTGACAGCTGAAAAATATCTTGAAGGTGTGATGTCCGACGTGCAGGAAATACTCAGGGTGACAGGTATCAGACCAAAGAGCATCAGGCTGATTGTTGCCGAGGATTGGAAGAGGAAACTGCTCGACATGGAATATAGGAACAGCAGGGAGGAAGCTTCAGCCCTCAGGAAAAAAATACAGGGAGCAGACAGAAACGGACTCGAAAAACTGCTCAGGAACATTGCCCGTGAAAGGCAGCAGGGAAGATTACAGGCCACAGCCGAGACGGCACTGGCGGTGGATGAGTTCGATTGCCTGAAGGAAAACAGTGCATTCCTTTCAAGAGAGTTTGGGTGCGATGTCTTGGTGGTCAGGGCGGAAGAACTGCGCGACGACGAGGCTGGCGGAAGAAAGAGCAGCAGTTTCCCCTCTAAACCGGCGATCTTCATTGAGTAAACGGAACCGGATGCTTCCCCGAACAGCCGCTTCGCTGCAGCCATCGCAGCTGAAATCAGGAAATCTTTAAGTAACCATTCAGTTTAGTGAAATTTAGCAGTAAATGCCGCCAGACAGGGTTATGGCTGCGATATACACCGGTGAATCGACATGACAACAGGATATGACGTTCCAGCGCGGGATCTGATTGATGCACTTACAGCGAAGCTCAGGAATATCGATGCGATCAAGGTTGAAGACTGGACACAGTTTGTTAAAACTGGAAGGCACAGGGAAAAGGCGCCTGCGGAAACCGACTGGTGGCACAGAAGGGTTGCCGCTGTACTGAGAAAGGTTTACATGCTGGGTCCGATAGGAACCTCCAGGCTTGCTGCCGAATTCGGAGGCTCATCTGACAGGGGGTCAAAGCCGAATGCTGCCGTTAAAGGAAGCGGGTCCATAACCAGACTGTCACTCCAGCAGCTTGAAAAGGCCGGCCTGATACAGCGGCAGAAAAACCAGGGACGAGTCGTTACAGCCAGGGGGCGTTCCCTGATTGACGACACGGCGCATGAAGTGCTGCAGGAACTCCTCAAGGCAAATCCAGAAATGGAGAAATACAGATTGAAGGTTAAGGCAGAGAGTTGATGGTAATGCCGGACGATGAAGAGCTTGAGATGCTCCGCAGAAGGAGACTCGCCGAACTGCAGATGCAGCTTGAGAACGAGCAGCAGCTTAATGATGACAGGTCGAGAAATGCCGAAGCACAGGCACAAAAGCAGGCCATACTGAGAAGTATACTCACTCCGGAGGCACGCGAGCGGCTGGCGGCCTTAAGAATGGCAAGGCCGGAACTCGTTGCGGATGTGGAACAGCAGCTTATGATGCTTGCCTCTCAGGGCAGAATCAACAGGAAGATTGACGACAAAATGATGAAAGATCTCCTCTATCGCATTATACCCAAAAAGAGGGAAATCACAATAGAGAGAAAATAGGTAAAAACAGGTGCTCACATGGCAAGAAATAAGCCTTTTGCAAGGAAAATAAGATTGCTTAAAGCGGGAAGAGTCAATGCCAGGGTTCCCCACTGGGTGATGATGAAGACAAACAGGAACGTGCTAAGGCAGCCGAAGAGAAGGACATGGAGCAAGGGCAGGGCAAAACGATGAGGTGTTTTTGAATGGCAGAAGAGATATCAACCGAAGAAACTGTCTTCAACATAAGCCTGAAGTCCGTGAAGGGTGTTCCGAGGACAAGGAGGGCGATAGCGGCCATAGCGCACATCAGGAAGTTCATAGTCCAGCACATGAAAGCGGATGCTGAAAATGTCTGGATTGACGGTCACGTTGGCGAATACATATGGTCCAGGGGGATCAGGAAACCGCCAACAAAAATCACTGTAAGGGCTGTAAAATTTGAAGACGGCCTGGTGGAGGTTTCATTTCCTGAGGAACCGTAGGGAGAGCACCGGATGATTGCGTTTGCAGATGTAGGCGGAAGCAATTATCTCGGCATATATGGTACCGTATGTGACAGATTCGTAATAATGCCGCCCGGTACTAAGCCGCAAACATCGGAAAAGGCGAAGAACCTGCTGAATGCGGAGGTGCTCCTGACCACGGTTGCCGGCACGAACCTTGTCGGTGCCCTTATGGTTGTGAACAGCAAAGGAGCTGTTGTCAGCGGATTCATTACGGAAGCGGAGCTTTCGCGGATTCGGCTGCTGTCTCCAACGCTCGTGCTTAAAGATAAATTCAACGCTGCCGGCAACAACATAGTGGCAAACGATCATGGGGCACTTGTCAATCCTGAGATGAGTAACAAGGCTGTAAAACAGATTGCCGAAACGCTAGGTGTTGAGGCCGCAAAGGGAACAATCGCCGGTCTGAAGACTGTGGGATCGGCCTGCGTGGCGAACAACTCCGGGGTACTGTGCCATCCGGAGGTTACAGACGATGAGTTGCGCCTGCTTGAGGATGTTCTGAAGGTAAAAGCCAAGATCGGGACAGCCAACTATGGGGTTCCCCTTGTCGGCGCATGCATTCTTGCCAATTCGAGCGGCGCCCTGACAGGAAATAATACCACGCCAATTGAGATAGGCCGCATCGAAGACGCACTCAGGCTCTGAGAAGTGCGTGAACCGTCCCGTTTCCTGATTTACGCAGCTGTTCCCATATCCTGCGTTTCAACCGGCTCAAATGACGAATAAAGGCCGAGCGAAACAAGCACCGTGCCCGCAATCAGCAGGAAATACTCCTCGATAGACCCGAGCTGCGCAGACAGCGCGAACGCGCCCAGATACAATGCTATGCCCGCGACTAGCGGAACAGCAGCCATCATCTTTATCCTGAATCTAAGGCCTGAACCCTTTGTCCTCCTGTATTCGTGCACTGTCGGGGAGGCAGCCGCCCTTCCAGGCATGCCCGTCTCTGACTTCGGATCAGCGACGGACTCGGCTGTCTTCACAGGCTCTGGCCACTTTTTAGCTGTTTCAGTGACCGAAACAGCTGCTGAAGCTGGTGCGATGGCACCTTGACCGGTTTCGGCAGCATTGCTCTCTGCAAGGATTTTTGATATGACGTCGAGCTCTTTCTCAGCATCAGAGAGCTGTTTCTCCAGTTCTTTTATTCTCTTCTCAGCAGCAGCCGGTGGAACAACAGACTGGGAAACATCCGCGGGCCCTTCCTCTGCCGCATGAGACGGAGCAGGAGCATTCTGCACTTTCTTCTCCTGCTCCTGTTCCCTGACATTCGAGCGTACGCCTCTGCCTGTGTTCTTTTTTCCATTCCCATTTTTCCTGGTGTTTGAAGCAGTCTGTCGGGCTTCACTTTCAACCAGATCCGACCTGAACGCCTGGGAGGAGGGGGTGTCCTCCATCTGTGTTTCGAGCTCATAGCCGCAGAAATCACATGTCTTCGCTGTAGCACTTATGGAAAAACCGCACGCCGGACAATTAACTTTACGAGGTGGAGGCAATTAAACGACCCGACTTGTATGAAGGGTAACGGTAAATTAAACTTTTCACTGCAGTTTCACGCGCCGATATTATGGTTTGGCATTGTCTGTTAAAAACTGTCTGAGTTTTCGTGTGAAAACTGGCAGGGGTGTCATTCCCCTCTTCGACATTTTACCTGCGAGATATTTGATATCCAGTGAAGCGCATGATATTTCCAGTGTCGGATTTAACTCATAGATACAGATGGCAAGAAACGGTCTTTCCCAGATGTCCGGATCGGGGATACGTAAATCCGCTGTTTCTATGCACTCCTGACCATATATAAGGAGGTCGATGTCTATAGTCCTGGACTCGAACTTGTCCGCTGTCCTGACGCGGCCGAGACTGGTCTCGATTCGCCTGAAATGCGAAAATTTCAATTCATGAGGATGGAGGAGACTGCTTCCTCTAAGCACGAGATTGTAATAATCAGGCTGTTCCATATTGCGAAGGGGACCTGTCCTGTAAACAGTGGAAATTGAATGCAGCCGGAAAACCTTCATCAGGTTCTTTACCGCAAGAACTATATTTGTTTCAGGTTCGATGTTTGATCCAAGTGCAGCGTATATGTCAGTCATGTTAACCGTTCTTTGTTCTCGAAAGGACAACACCTACGCTTCTCGTGAATCGGAGCGCGCCGGGCTTGTCCACTGAAACAACCGCTCTTAAAACGCGTTCATGCGAAAGGCATATGGAAGCGACCATTGATGCAAGCGACTCAACAAGGAAAAACTTTGACGATTCAACCTTTTCGATTATCTCCTTTGTCACCGATTTGTAATCGACGGCGTTCTCGATGGAATCGGTCCTTATGGCAGCCGAAAAATCGCTCCACATCTCAATATTGATGAGCACATCCTGCTTCATGCGGCGTTCATGCTCGTTTATTCCAATTATACAGCGCAGCCTCAATTCTGAAATTACTATCTTACCAGTGTCGTCTGAAAAGTTGATCTGGTCTGTCATGTTCTCACATCTTTGTTGCAGACGCAGGCAGCGTATTATGCATGTTTAAGAGATGAAACAGCTCACTTGCCCGGACAGTACGTTTTCCGCTGAAAACGCAGTCGAAAAACCGTCTAACACACGATCATTTCCTGCCTGCGTTCCCTGCGCAAACGATGAACGGGCATGTCGATGCCCTGCCGGTGCCAGCATGTTTCCCGGCATACTTATTCTCTCCGATGCCGTATCAATGACTGGATTTCGTGGAATGCATCCGCGTTTATTTCAGCGGCAGTTTGACAATAGTTGCAATCCTGTTAACCGGCTAATGTACAGTGCCGTAGGTCCTGGCAGTAAGGTGCTGTCCCCCGTCCACATATATTATCTGACCGGTGATGAACGAGCTCCTGATGAGAAAGAGCACCGCATCCACGACATCTTCGGGACTTCCGTATGTCTTCAGTGGAACTTCATCCTTCAGCTTCTCGAAATAGTCGATTCCCCTGCCGTGAGGAGGAAGTGCCAGACCGGGTGCGACTGCGTTAACCTTGATTGACGGGGCAAGACTCAATGCGGTTTCTTCTGTAACGTGCCGGAGCATCTGCTTGCTGAGATAATAGACAGGCCTGCCAATGTCATGACCGGAAATACGTGAATCGAGTATGTTTACTATGTCTCCAGATGCCGTCTGCATGGAAAACAGAATGGAAAGCCTCCACGGTATCAGCGCATTGACACTCAAAACGGATTCAAAATCGGCCACCGCCGGCGATGTCTCCAATTTGGATGGAAATACCGATGCGCTGTTTACGAGTATATCAACGTCGCCTGCCTTCTCCTTTACGCTTGCCATGAGAGTGTCGGCTGAATCGATTGCATCAAACGTCTGGCCTACTGTCCATGCTCTCTGTCCTTTTCGCTCAATTTCGCCCTTTAGTTCCAGAGCCTCACTCTCGGAACGGCTGTAGTGCAGGACAACGTCGCAGCCCGAATCCGCCAGAGAAAGCGATATCTGTCGGCCAATTCTCCTTGCCGCTCCTGTGACCAGAGCTGTCCTGCCGGAAAGATTTCTCATTAAAGCGCCTATCCGCGGATTCACTTAATAAATTATGCGAAATCGAGGGAAGTGCTTATCAGAGGGGTTTTCGTTTAAATCTCAAACTATTTATATTTTGCAAATGTCTCAAACCAGAGAAAAATGAAGAGTTCCAGATCGCAGTCAAGAATTGAGGAGGCAGTGAGGACTATTCTCAGGGAGATAGGCGTTGATGAGGAGACAGAGGTTTTCAGAAATACGCCGCGGAGAGTTTACGGCATGTATGCAGAGCTCTTTTCAGGGATGGATAATGAAAATGAGCCCAGAATGACGTCTTTCAAAAATCCTGGATACCACGACATAATCGCAATCAGGGACATACCTTTTTACTCGATGTGCGAACATCACCTGCTACCCATATTCGGCAATGTTTCAATAGCTTACATACCTGGAGAGAGAATAGTCGGCCTGTCAAAGATCCCGCGCACAGTGAAGTACTTTGCATCCAGGCCGCAGGTCCAGGAAAAACTCACCAGCGAGCTCGCAGACTTCCTCTCAAGGAAGCTCAACGCGAAAGGCGTGATGGTACTCGTAACCGCTCGACACATGTGCATGGAGATGAGAGGGGCCAGATCCCACCAGTCTGAAACAGTGTCCAGCGCCATAAGGGGAAATTTCGAGACACACCCTGAGACAAAGGAGGAAGCCCTGAGACTCCTTGTGCATGCATGACGCGCTAAACGGAGACGGGCGCTCTGCATTAGCAGAGCGAAAAGTCGAACGATTTATATTCGATTAAAATTGGATGAAGCCATGGCATGGCAATTTGCAGCAAACATTGATGAGATGCCGGCTACAGGCCTGTTCAGGGCGGAAGTCGAAGGAAAGGAAATACTGCTTATCAGAAGCGGGGAAAAGATATTTGCCACATCGTTGAGATGCACGCATGAAAATGATGATTTGTCGACAGGGACATTTGAAAACGGCAACATAGTGTGTGGTTTCCACTATGCCACGTACAGTCCTTCCACCGGAGAGGTGCTGGCAGGTCCTGAGGATGGCGGCGACGCAAGACCGCTTCAGACATTCAATGTAAAAATTGAAGGTTCAAAAGTACTGGTTGATGTCTGATGCACGTCCTCGTTCTTGTAAAACAGATACCGGATGTCAACAGAATACAGTTCGATCCTGCGACAATGAGGATTCGAAGGGAGGGTGTTCCCCTCCTGATGAACGCTTTTGACAGAAAGGCGGTGGAGGAAGCACTGAGGATCAAGGAGAGGATTGGTGGAAAGACATCGGTTGTGACTATGGGACCGCCGTCAGCAAAGGATGTTGCCGTGGAATCAGTTAGAATGGGAATAGACAGGGGCTACCTGATCACTGACAGGGAGTTTGCCGGCGCTGACACCTATATTACATCAAAGGTTCTTTCCACATTTGTCAGATCTATCAGTCCTGATATTGTCCTTGCCGGCAAATATTCGCTTGACGGCGAGACTTCCCAGGTCCCTCCTGAAATAGCGGAGATGACAGGATATTCATTCAAATCCTCTGTTTCCAAAATAGAATTCGAGGCTGAAAACAGTTACATCATTGCGGAACAGGAAAGAGAGGATGGACTGACGTCCTTCGAGGTACCTCTTCCGGCTGTGATTTCGGTAAGTGAAAAGATAAACAGGGCAAGGATGCCTGCCCCCGCTTCGCCGGAATTTGACAGCAAGGTTTCAACTGTCGGCGAAACACAGCTGAACAGCGGCATAAGGGGAGCCGATTCGCCGACAGTTGTAATCCGGACGGATAAAGTTGAGAACCTGAGGAAGCCTGAATTTGTTGAATTGGGTGATGCGGCATTCAATCGGGTGGTGGAAATGCTTAAGAGCAGACCAGCCGGAAACGTGGAGACAATTACACTCCGGGAAAGCACTTCACTGAACGGTGAAATCTGGGGTGTCGCGCTGAATGACGCCCAGACTGCCTTCGAAATTTCTTCAAAACTGGCGGAAATATCAGCCGGGACCAATTCATTTGTGAGGATGACAGGAAATGTCGAACCCGAAAGACTGCAGGGCATGCTGTGCCATTCTTACCGTTACACGGATTGCACAGACAATGAGCTGATAGCTGAAACACTAGCCGCATGCATATCGGCTGAAAAACCGATGTTTGTTGTACTTCCTTCAACGGTGGACGGGCGTGAAATTTCGTCATCTGTCGCCGCAAAACTGGGCCTGGGCCTGACAGCGGACTGCATTGATCTTGCCTATAAAGACGGCAGCCTCATTCAGTACAAACCGGCTTTTGGCGGTGGACTCGTTGCGGCAATTACATCGAAAACAAAGCCGGAGATGGCTACGGTAAGGCCCGGAATGCTTCGCAGGAAAACCGGAAGCGCACCAATGCGTGTTGAAAGAATCAGTATTGCGGGAAAGCCAAGGGTGAAGAGAAGGGGTTTCACAGCGGTCGAGAGCACGTACAGGCCCCTTCAGAGCTCACGGATAGTCATAGGACTTGGCCGTGGTCTGAAGAACAGAGAAAACGTTGCAAGGGTGTTCCCACTTGCTCAGAAACTCGATGCGGCTATAGCCGGTTCCAGGCCGATCGTTGATGCGGGATGGGTACCGCGGCAGCAGCAGGTCGGACTTACGGGTCTCTCAATATCCCCCGATGTATACATCGCCCTGGGCATTTCCGGGCAGGATAATCATGTGGTGGGGATAAGATACGCAGGCAAGGTTATAGCGGTAAACAGCAACAGGGATGCGCCAATATTCCATTACGCCGATCTTGCAATAGTGGGAGACCTCTTCTCATTTGTTGAAGGACTGTTGAAATTTATAGATTCGAGGTCCATAACATTTACTTGATGACCTCCAGGTCAGGCAGCTGATTTATGCACATATTTTACGGGTCGGTAAGACAATGAGCGGAGAAATTCGGACAGGGTCGAAGTACAGCACCCTCCTGACCGACATAGGAGGCGTATGCATCAGCAACCCGTACATCTTTGTTGCAGAATACATCGGAAACAATTACGGAATAGATGCAGGCCATGCCTATCAGGTGATGAAATTAAACGCAAGGGAATTTGACGCAGGCAAAATCAGTTTCAGTGTATTTGCAGAAATTACGCTGCGATCCCTCGGAGTGAATATGGATCCGGGCAGGTTTTCAGCCATTCATGACAGGGGCCTGAAAGAAAAAACAGACGTGATTTCGCTGTACAGGAAGGTTAAGAAGCAGAATAATGTCAGAATTGTAGCGGTAAGCAACATGCCGGAATATACATGGAAACTCATCAGAAGCTTGAAGGGGATAGACGGCCTTTTTGATGTTACCGTTCTTTCATACCAGCATAAGATGCTTAAGCCGGATAGAAGACTTTTCGATGTGGCCCTGCAAACAGCAGGCACATCATCAGCCAGATGTCTGTTTGTGGACGATGCAATTGAGAACGTTGAAGCTGCAAATAATATAGGAATTTTATCACATCTCTATTCATCTACAGAGAAGCTCAGGGGATTTTTGGAACATAACGGTCTTGTATGCGATACGAAAAGCTGTTAATTTCAACCGAGAATGCAATTTGATTTATAGACCAATTTATTTCTCTGATATGGTTGAATGAAACTATTGCACACTTCCGTCACGGTAAAGGACATGGACAGGAGTATAAAATTTTACACAGAAATTATGGGAATGAAGCTTATCAGAAGACATGAAATACCGCAGAACAATGCGGAAATTGCATTTCTCGGGACTGAAGGAACGACGCATAACATCGAACTCACAATGTGGAATGACGGAAGGCCGTATACAGAGGGAGATCAGCTGGATCACATTGCATTCAGTGTTGGTGATATGGACAGTGAAATCAGTAAGATGAGGCTGGCCGGTGTTGAGATTGCAAAAGAACCCTACAGACTTGGCGAGACAAGGCTATCATTCATAAAGGATCCCAACGGCATATGGATTGAACTGATAGAGGAGAAGGCGTAGAAATATACAATCTCCTCCGCGGACATCGATGTGATATGAGTGCACATTCAATGGAACTGTACTTATATGTGTTCGGTCTAAACCTGATTCGCCGTCACCCGATGGCACCAGATTATGCGAATGCTCGGGCTCATGGTCTAGTGGTTATGACGTCGCCTTGACATCCGGCTTCCGGCTGGTCGAAACGGCGGAGGTCTCCGGTTCAAATCCGGATGAGCCCATTTCAATTACGGCAGTAATCCCGCACACATATGCGACAGTGGCATGTCTACGGACGCGCCGAGCGTTTAAGTGTCCCGAACATTTTCTCCCCGTTAGGCTGCACCGAGGCCGTCTGACCTCTGTTTCATGTGTGCAACTCATGACCGGAATGTGATCGGATCGACGGACTGGCTGAGAATCGGTGTAAATGCAGTTTTCACGGCTTATTCCACAGAATCATCGTTCAGACATTACGATCCTGCTCGGGCATATTGAGAGTTTACTAGAAGTTCTTCCTATAAGTCCAATCTACGTATTATAGAAATATTTGAATGAACAGCTGACATCTTAATCCCGGGGCATATCCGCCAAAGTAAACCACAGAGTCCCCTTGACATAATCCGTGATCATTTTGTTGACAACGGTTACCTATGTATTCGCCGAAACAACCTACGGCAGCACCAATATATATAATTCAAAAATTTAGGGATTCGCATTGAAAGATGACAACCCAAGAATTGAAAGAAAAGAGTATCCAATACTGGAATTCGATCCTGACCGAGCGTCTATTACAGTTCCTGAAACATCGAGCGATCCGTTTAAAGTACCAGAAAATTGCGTGCTATGTTTTTTTAACGACGTGCTTCAGAAGTTTTACAGGAAAGGACTGACAAAAACAATAGGAGATGTCAGGTGTGGAATAGGCTCCTTTCCCATATATCAGTCTGAGTTTAACGGGAAGAAAATTGCCATGTTCCACCCTGGGATAGGGGCACCTCTTGCAGCCGCACTTCTCGAGGAGATTATATCTCACGGAGCTAGAAAATTTATAGCCTGCGGCGGTGCGGGAGTCCTGGACAGGAAAATTCCGGTAGGGCACTTGCTAATACCGACTTCAGCGGTAAGGGATGAGGGTACATCCTATCATTATTTGCCGCCCGGAAGGGAAATCAGGGCAAGTTCCCCTGCGATTGTAGCCTTGACAGAGACTCTGACGCATCACAGGGTCAAGTATCTTCTCACTAAGACCTGGACTACCGATGCTTTTTATCGCGAGACCAAGGAGAAGATAAGACTAAGGCAATCTGAGGGGTGCATGACCGTAGAAATGGAAGCTTCGGCCCTGTTCGCTGTAGCCGAATTCAGAGGAGTTCCTCTCGCAGAAGTCCTCTATGCAGGCGATGATGTTAGTGGCGATATATGGGACGTTAGAGCCTCCAGGCAGAGAAATATCGTCAGAGAGGATGTATTGAATCTATCCATAGAAGCGTGTTCGATGCTGTGAATTTCAGCTTAAGAACCTGTTCGTCTCTTTGACTTTAAATTATGCCCTCTTTTGGAAAAAGACGGAAAATACAGGGACTTGAGAGGCGTCTTGCAGTCATGTATATTGTTGCGAACCGGCAATGATCCCAGACTGTGCTGAGATGGAAAACAAGAGTTGGCAGAAGATTAGGAGTCAGAAAGCTGGATATGTGGCGGTTCGGGGGATATATGTACATTATAGCAATTGTGGAGGAATTATAAGCAATACACCGGGAGAGAAAGATTTGTCATTCGGGTTTTCACAGCAATAGAGTCATATTTATTTTAAATATATTAATATTTTATTTAAACTAATGCCATTACATTTCAGGAAATATCAATGTACATGTTTTCCCCTTGATTTGGTATTCATCGCGACGAATGTTCTATTTTATCCTTTGAGTTACTCGCACGGTAATCCGCAATCGCATGAAAAGGTTCATGCATGCTGTATCGTATCCACCAATCGTCCGGGCCACGTCATGTCCCAAACACCGACTCCTCCCTGAAGCCTGTACGTTTTCAGAAGTCATCTGCGACAGCAGCACGGAATCCATCCTTCATGTCCCTCCTTTCCCTTATGCACATGAAAGCACGAAAGCGCTTCTCAGTCACAATACTTTCCCGGCGGCATCTATGCGGCAATGCCCATCCAATGAAAGCCGTCGATAATTCAAAGACAGAAACTTCGGAATCGCAATGTCGCAACAGATGTGACTGCTGTGACATTCCTGCAGTTCAGTAATGCACTCGGTCCATCCAACCTTTTACTGCCCCCACCGGAGAGCCTCGAACCTTTTTGCAGCCAATAATCTCTCATTCTTCTTTCTATGCCTGGCTACGGCATTGTTTTGTCCATCCGGTATATCATCCATACTGGAAACGCAATATCCTCCTGGCCTGAAAATGTAACGGTTGCTGGCTCCTACGGCAAACAGGGGTTTCAAATCTGAGACCGGCAAATTGATGCACTGCCTTACTTTTTGATTGAATACAGTTGTCGGAGGGCCGCACATATCGAAAGCGGTCTTCAAAACATGTGCATCGGTCGGCAATCTCCTTCCCGCATGAGGTGCTGCTTGGGAATCGGTCTGCAAGACTGAAATGTAAGAAACAGCCTGTCCCTGTCTCAGTAAAGGACGGTATACACCCGGATAGAGTAATCGATATGTTGTCCGATATCATTATGGCGGACTTATAACCGGCTGCAGACCTATGATTCCAGGCAGTTCCCATAGAGTGGTTATCGATATCGCGACATCAGTCAGTGGTATCTGTTCACCTTTTCTGTTGAGCCAAACTGGCTTTATACCGAGACTGCTTGCACCAAGGATGTCGTTTGCCCATGAATCACCCACCATTACCGAATTTTCGGGCGGAACTTCAGCGAGGTCTGTTGCTCGGATGAAAATCCGTGGGTCAGGTTTGAGAGCACCTGCATCGTCCGGAGTGATCATAAAGTCAATAAGAGGGTTCAATTTCAGTCTTTCAAGGGTTTTTATTTGAGTTTTCCTTGGGCCGTTGGTAATCACCCCTATCTTTATGCCGCCATCTCTAATGCCTGCCAGTATTTCCCTTGCTCCCGGAACGGTTCGGCACTGTTTCGAGAATTCTGCATCATAGGAGACTATCAGTGAACTCAATTCGTCTTCTTTCACATTCAGCCCCAAAAATTCAAGCAGCTTCTTGAATCTGTATTCGCTTTCACACCCTATTTCAAGATTACCTGATCTGACCAGCTGCAGCGTTTCTTTGCCAAGGTTCCAGTACAGACTTTCCAGCGTCTCGTCTCCAACTGAAGATAATTGAGGAAAACTGGAAATAACAGCCTTCAGCCCTGCTCGCGATGAACTCCTGAATTCGAATATCGTCTCATCAAGGTCGAAGAATACTGCTCCGGGAAGGGAACTGTTCGAATGCGATCGCAGCTGGCCATTGTGGTTTCCGGGTTTCATCATATTGAAGAATTGAGAGGGGACTAAAATATGTGTCCTGATTAGATTATATAGCGATCTGCATGATTTACTGCCGGTGACCTAATGGTTATTTCAGGGACAATGAATCTGATTAAAGTGCTAACTTCACTCCAGCGCACTGATCTGGCGGCAAGGACATCATGGCGAGTTCAGGCGCGAGGCAATTATGGGCACAAGCATTTCATTTTCGCTGAGACCGCCATGCCTGCCTTCCAGCCATGTTCCGTTTGACTTCTGAATCGTCGAAAGAAAAGAATTTTCGAAAGCAGCATTATTCCTTGCGACTGCAACAATGTCGCCTATGCGATCAACCGTTTCAGCGGACGGAGTACCGTCACCAAGTATTCCCATATCCAGGAAATCCTTCGATCTGAAGACGCTAAATGAATTCTCCAGATATCTTCCGAAGTAATCTATTATGGCATCCGAGCAGCCTGTTTTTGCACTCATGAAAAACGCCCTGGAATCCCCTGTCGGCGGCCGTGCGAGCATGTCCGAAAGTTCCCTGTTTTTTGCAAGGTCAAACACGTTTTCCCTGGAAATCTGTGCATGACCATGGTCGGCAGAGACAATGATAGTTGTCTTTTTTCCAATTTCACTGTCAAGTTTGTCAAACAATTCATTTTTCAGTGAGTGGAATATCGAATTTACCTCCCCCCCGAACTCTTCTGTGAAAGGCCCGCGCATGTGGGCAATCCTGTCTGGAGTTGAGAGATACGCAAAATGAAACGTTCCGGTTCTTTTCTTTATGAGATTCTTTCTAAGCTGAACGAACATGTCTGCAGCTGAAAAATGCGGTACCACCTCGGCCCCTCTGTTTACCACGTTCGACAGACCGTTGTCCCTTATTGAATTGCTCACATACATGTAAGGATCAATGCCTTCCTTGCGGAGCTTTTCATGTATGGTGATTCCAGGCACTATCATCCATGGCTCCATCCCGCCATCAAACAGCGAAACTTCCTCGTTGCTTATGGGCGCAAACTTGAGCATGTTCACGATTGAGCCAAAGTTCCTGAAATACGAGGTATAACCCAGTATCCCGTGCTCCTGCGGCGTCAGGCCGGTGTTTAATGTCGTAAGCGCAGTCGCGGTCGTAGAGGGGAATACACTCGTTATTGAGCCGTTGAAGGATCTGCCGAAAGTGCTGTCAAGGGAAGGTACCCTGAATTTGGATTCGGCGTATTCCAGCAACTTGAAACCGACACCGTCAAGGAGCAGCAGTATTACATTTTCTGTATCGTCGCCTACGTCGTAAATGGGATCCATCCGGAGCGGGTTGTGGTATCTGAGATGAAGAAGCTTGAAAATAGTATCGGGTATGTTGGAGATACAGTTGCCGTCATAACGCGGAGTGACGAAACCCTGAAGTTTCGAACTATCGACCAGATCGCTATTTTCTTTCAAAGATATCATAAGATGACTGAGAAACGAAGCGGTACTTATGTCAGGCCGATTTAGTATATATTGGACTAATTGGACTATGTAGAGCGATTGAAAACATATGCTGCGAATGAGTCTTATTTAAGAATTCGGACAGACCGCATTCTATTGCCGGGCGGCAGAACAAATTTTCAGTTTCTGTGCAGACTCCGGCAGCAGCGTTCTGATTGGTCTATGTAGTTAACAAAGCAGACCTTAGACTATGTGCAGTTTTTGCTTATACACGCTTGAAGATGTCTGTTGTCAGGGTGAAAAGTTTGGGGTTCAACGGAATTAGTGGGATAGTGAATGCACCTGGAGAGATACCATGGGAGCTGGTTCTGCTATACTTCGTGGTTGCGATCGGGGCTGCATTCATACTCGGAAAGAAATACGGCGGATTGAAGAAGTTTACGACGCTTGATCTTGTCTACATAGGCATAGGTTCTGCATTTGCGGTCGTTTGGGAATTCTATCTTGCAGGATTCATAAGCAGAGCATTGCCCAGTACACCTTTCATCAGTGTCGGATTCTGGGGCAGGATATTCATACTGTTCATAGTTGCAGCTCTTGTAAGAAAGGTCGGCGTAGGAATGTCGACACTCTTCATATTCAACTTCCTCAGCGACATAATAAGCTACGGCTTCGGCGGTGAGCCGATATACACGATCTATGAAGTACTGACCTACGGTCTGCTCATAGATCTGTTCATAGCAATGACTGGAGGCAACCTTTTCGGTGTTCTGGGGAACAGGATAAACTCATTCACGGGCCGGAAGGCGGGAGTGACTGGCGGTTCCGGGGAAGAGAGCGATACTGTTGTCGCAGGCAAACAGGTGTCCCCCGAAAGCAAAAGCGGACTGAGCGGCGGTAATTATCTCTCAGCCATTAACGAGTTCGTACATTCTACCACATTCAAGGCGATCGTCGAGGGAGGAACACTGGCTGCACTCCTGGCATTTCCGGACGCCCTGCTCTACAGGGCATTCTTCTCTCCATTCCTTTACGGCGGAGTCGTGGACTGGGCGAAGGTGTTCTTCGATCTCTATGCGTTCATTCCTGGAGACATTGTAATCGGTGTGCTCGCGGCGCTGGCGTCTGTCAGGATAGTGAAGGCAATAGGACACTGAAATGAACAGGGGTGTCTGAAAGGGCAGGTAAGAAATTGCAGGTGGTTCACAGATTAGGTACTGGTGGGGAAAGCGGCGTTCGGGAAGAGCCATCGTCTCCGGGAAGTGGCCGCATACTCGTGCGGGATCTCTCTTTCTCCTACACAGGGGCTCCGGAAAGTTCCCTGGAAGCGGACAGATTCGAGGCCGGCGAGGGAGAAGTGATACTGATAACCGGCAGATCGGGTTCTGGCAAGTCGACGCTTGTCAACTGTATCAACGGTGTCATACCGCACATCTTCCACGGAAACCTTTCCGGGACCGTCATGACAAGCGGACTGACAGTCGGCGATACACCGCTCTTCAAAATCTCTTCCCATGTCGGTACCCTGTTGCAGGATCCGACTACACAGGTGCTGAATTACACCGTAGAGGAGGAGGTGGCATTCGGACCTGAGAATCTCTGTCTTCAGCCGGAGGAAATCGCCTCGCGTGTAAAGGAGGCGATAGACATCACAGGAATGAATACGATGCTTGACAGGGAAACATATACTCTGTCAGGAGGAGAGATGCAGAGACTGGCATTCGCATCCGTGCTGGCGATGAAACCGGAAATACTGATACTTGACGAACCAACCTCCAATATAGATCCGGAAGGCACGGAAAAGATCTTCGAATTGCTCAAATCGCTGGCCCGTAAGAAGACGATACTGGTTGTCGAGCACAAGGTAGAAAGAGTTCTTACGTTTGTTGACAGAATAATCCTGGTTGACGGGGGCAGGATAACGCTCGACATAGAAAAGAAGGATCTTCCCGATCATCTGGAAGATCTCATTTCTGCAGGCATTGAAATTCCGGAGCATTACCTCGTCGCAAGGAAGCTTGGAATCGATGCTACAGATGTTCAGAGTGTGAGAAAGATAGCTGCCGAAAGCGGTCTGAACTTCAGATCACCCGACAGGTCTGTGACTGGAAAGATGGTGTTGAATGCGCATTCCATCGTTCATTCTGACAGGCCATGCCCGCTAGTGGACACCGGTTTCTCGCTCTTTGAAGGAGAAATGCTTGCGATAATGGGTCGCAACGGGGCCGGAAAGTCCACATTGCTGAATTCGCTCTGCGGAATGCTTGACATGAGACTGAAGGCCGAGATTTCTCTGCGGGTCGGTGACAATGATCTGAGTTTCTCGTCCGTCCAGGAGGTCGGCAGGCATATAGCATATATCCCGCAGGCCTTTGACATCGTCCTGATAAACAGCACAGTTGAGGACGAAATATCATATTCCATGAGGAAACGTGGCAGGACTGACAGGAAACAGCTGAGGGAAAGGACAGAATACTTTCTGAAGATGTTCTCACTCTGGGAAGTGAAGGACAGAGATCCGCTGACATTGAGCTTTGGCCAGAGAAGAAGGGTGGCCATGGCATCTGCGCTCTCTTCGGGGGCGAGGATAGTAATGATGGATGAACCCACATCCGGGCAGGACTTCTATCACAGGGAAATGCTCGGCAAGGAGCTCTCATCCCTCAGGAGTCAGGGGGTTTCATTTGTAGTTGTCACTCACGACGCAAGATTCGTTTACAGACACGCAAACATGATGATGATCATGGATGGCGGAAAGAAGGTCATAGAGGGGACACCGGAGGAATGCTTCAGGGAGAGCGAAAAATACGGAATAATTCCGCCTAGCGATTTTCTGGTCAGGTGCGGTTAATGGGACTGGCTGGAATTATATTTGTGAACGTCATAAGCTGGCTTCTGATATCGTTCGGCGTCGGGCTTCCGTTGCTCGTCGTTCTCAGGGCGATTGGCCTTTCCGGTTTCAAGGAGATTACCAGATTCGAGAAGCATGACAGTTTTTACTACCGCCTGAACCCGGTCACGAAGATAGCCATGAGTATCATTGTGATGATTGTGTCGGCAGCAGCCATCTGGTGGGTTGGCGCCATCATCACGGCGGCTATTGCGCTTTCATATCTCACTCTCCGCGACGGGAAGAGAAAGTTTCTGCTTGCTGTCTACCTTACAATCACGACCGTTGTGGGCGTGGCATGGGGATATGCTCCGTTCACACCTCCTGTTGTGCTTGCCATCGCATTGCACACACATCACTTCACCACGCTGTGGATCTGGCCGTCGTATTTTTCATACATGGGCTACGTACCCGCCCTCACACTGCAGAGCATCATATATGGACTGCAGATTTCGATGCGTTTCACTGCGATTTCGCTCGCCAGCCTTCTGCTTGTGATGACGAGCACTCCCTCAGAAATACTGAGATCGCTCAACAGGCTCGGCGTTCCGATAGCATTCACTTTTTCAATAGTCGTAGCCATGAAAACGATACCGAGAATATTCGAAGCCATGGAGGCTGCCATAAAAATTCAGTTCATGCGTGGACTTGGTTCCGGATCCTTCAGGGTGTTCAGGCCGATCTACTATCTTGTAGCGGCGATTGCTAGCATCGTGCCGGTGCTTGTTTTCATATTGAGAGGGGCGAGAGACACGGCAATTTCCGCCGATACCAGGGCCTTCAGGGCGTATGACAGAATGACCTATATGAAACCGGTATCCTTTTCCAGAGCTGATTACTATTCGTTTGCAGTGATGCTTCTTATCGTCGTCACCGCCGGGATAGCCATTGCGAGCGGTTTCGGAAGGGCATTACCATATCTCAGCTGATTCGGAGCGAGAAGGAAATGTTATGGCGTCATGCACGCGCAGGATCCGGGCACTGACCTTAGTTCTCACCACGATCCTGCTGCTCACTCCATTGAACGCGGTAATTCTACCAGCCATTGCTGCCGGCAGTGGCGGTCAGGACACGCGGACGCCAATAAAACATGTTATTGAAGTGATGATGGAAAACCACAGTTTCGACAATATGTTCGGCGTCTACCCGGAGGAAATCCGTCCGGGAGGGACCTTTCCGGCAGCAAACATCACCATACCTGCAAATCTCGTAAGCTCCCGTCCCTCTGGTTTATTGAAAAGCGTTCCGGTGGGACGGTTCAGCACCCCCGATCCTATAGAAGGCTACGGACCCTACCACACAGACTGGAATCACGGACGCATGAACGGTTTCGCCAACGGTTCGGGTCCCCAGTCCATGTATTATTTCACCTCCGCACAGATCGCGCCTGAATTTGATCTAGCAGAGGAGTTTTCACTAGCCGACAGGTACTTTGCCAGTTATCTCTCTGAAACAGATCCCAACAGGCTGATGAGTCTCGCAGGATACACGCCGATTACTTCCGACCAGAATCCACCACCTGAGATACCGGTTGCGCAGTCAATATTCTACGAGCTTGCCAGTCATGACATTCTCTGGAAATATTATGTTCAGACGCCAAATGGAATTCCTTACCCCCTCAATTATTTTCAGGGAATTACACGCTATTCCGCCAACATAGCTCCGTGGAGTGGTTTCGTTTCAGACGTAAACAGCGGCTCGCTCCCTCCGGTTTCATTTGTAATGCCCGTCGGAGGCGGAGCATCAGGATACAGCCAGCACCCGTCAGACAATGTGCTCATAGGGGAGATGTGGCTGCTTTATATCGTGGACATAGTGATGCACAGCGCAGAGTGGAATTCCACCGCCATCTTCATTAATTATGACGAAGGGGGCGGTTATTACGATCAGGTTGCGCCTCCGGCAACCTGCGGAGTGCAGCTTGGTTTCAGGGTGCCGATGTTCCTGATATCGCCTTATGCAAAGGAAGACTACGTATCGGACACCGTAATGAATCATGCTTCGATCCTAGCCTTCATAGACTACAACTGGAGACTGCCGGCGTTAAACAGGTTCGTATCGTACTCCAATCTTCCTCTCGACATGTTCAACTTCAACAGAACCTATCCCGGAGGATTCATCCGCAGGCAGCCGATCAACATGGCAGGCTTCTTCGGCAATCTGGTACCTTCCTCGATATCATTCGGTTACGGTTCGTCGCGGGAGCCCGTCAACCTTTCTTCATATTTCCCTATGCCGCTACAGATACCTGTCGGATATCTGCCCTACACGCTGAACGGCTCGGGCGAAAGCAATCTTTCCATGCAGAATACATCCGTTTTCGTGCCAGCAAACTACGGCGTTTATGCGGCTTCATATTACGTGACGCTCGGCACATTTTTTGCCATCATCTCAGTTCTGAGTGTTATTGGCGTGTTTCTCAAGAGAAGAAGGAAAAACAAATGAGAAAAGAGCGCTCAATTCCGCATTTACGCCGTGGCGACGACACAGTATCTGCCGCAAGGTGGTGCATCGGCGAGCTGAAAATTCCGCATTGGCGACAGAAGTAAGCTCCTATGTATTCTATATTTTCTATGAACAGATTATCTACATACGAGGCCTGTTCTGAGATACAGCGGGAAATAGAGTGTATGATTTCCAGCACGATAAAGCCCGGGAATGAATGCTTGGGCAGCGGCCAGGGACGGGACTCCTGCAGCATCATTCCCGTTGCAGCGGTCAGTGACTGCATATCAGGGGCAAGATGAAATGGTACGGCATCGATGGAAAGTTACAGGAAACTGCTGTGCTGAGAATGATGCAGATGTCCATGGAAGTGGTATTTCAGGAGGAGACATGTGCCGCCGCCATTGCCTGACCGGTGAGGGAGATAAGAATGAAGATGGGAGAATACGCTGCATTCGCGGCAACGTAAAACAATTCACGCAGGCGTTGCGCTGAAAAAGAGAAAGGGGACTGATTGCATGGAAATGTTCATCATGAGACATGGAGAGGCCGGAAAAAGACTTTCGGTATCTAAGAAAGATTCGGAGAGGCCGCTGACCGTTCCAGGCAGGAAGGAGATCGAAGAGATATATTCCTGCATCCGAAGGCGCAAATACAGGTTTGATATTATCGCTGCGAGCCCGCTGAAGCGGGCACACGAAACGGCTGCTCTGATAGGCAGTAGAATGCGCAGTGCATCTGTGGAAGACTGGGAGGAACTCAGACCTGAAGGCAGCCGCGCTGTGCTTTATGCCAGGCTGTCAAAGCTGAACCGTTCTTCCAGAATACTCATAGTGGGTCATGAACCTTACCTCAGTTCCATGATAGGAGATATCATATGCAACACGTGCAGTTGCAGAATTTCCCTTAAGAAAACAGGACTTGCGAAAATATCAGTCGCTTCGTTCACTCCAAAGATTGAGGGCAGACTCAGATGGCTTCTCACGCCCGGGCAGATCAAGAGAATGGACTAAATGCCGAAGATAATCGTGCCGGGCCGGGAATCCGATCATGCGCTGAAGGTGTCTGTAATCGACATAGGATTCAATTCCATCAAAATGGTGAATTACGAGGTCAGAAGGGGAAATTTAATCCGCGTATGCGGCGAATTCGGAGTCAAGACGAGACTTGGCGAAGGCCTTGTGAAAAGGAAGACATTTGCTCCGGCAGCTGTCAAACGCACAGTTGATGCTCTGGAAATTTGCAGAGAGATCATCAGAGCCGAATCGATAAGGCACACCATAACTGTGGGCACAAGTCCGTTCAGAGAAGCGGAGAATCGTGATAAATTCCTCAGGCTGATATTCCAAAAGACCGGCTTCAGAATAAGAGTCCTGTCCTCAGGAGAAGAAGCGCTTTATTCACTTTTCGGCGCCATGCTGTCAACGGGAAGAAAAACTTCATTGTTTTTCGACCTCGGCGGAGGAAGCCTTGAAATTGTTTATCTGAAAAATTTCAGAATCAGACGTCTGTTATCGCTACCTCTCGGATCTCTCCGGTTGACGGAACTGTACGCAGGCAGAGATGGCAATTTCACTGAAAAGAACTACAGCAGAATGGAAAAACACATAACGGAGTCACTGCCGGATAGGGATGAACTCGGCCTCAGCGGGGATGCCGCGCTTGTCGGCGTCGGAGGCACTGTAAGAGCGCTTGCAAGATATGATCAGGAGAAATCGGGTTATCCATTCGACAAGATACACAACTTCACTGTCAGATCCTCTTCCATCGAAAAAGCAAAACTTAGATTTTCCAGAACACCGGTTAAAAAACTGCAGAACGTTCAGTCATTTGGTGACGGCAGGGCTTCGACCGTAACGGCAGGATCTGCAGTTGTGGGTCTCCTCATGAAGAAGCTGGGCCTGAAGGAACTGGTGGTCAGCACCCATGGTCTCAGAGACGGCATTCTGACTTCATTCATAAACGGTCATCTTTACCACGATAAGGATGCGGATCTTGTTGCTTCGATAGAGAGCCATCTGAAATCAGCACAGGAGGCACCCACTCCCAGGAAGTCTGATCAGATGATACGGGCATTTGAAGACTATGGTGCGATCAACTCCTCCGAAAGCCTCATTCTTACACATCTGGTGCGGGACGGGATTGACGGAGAACCGGCATCGTCGCCCGAGTTTCTCTTTTACAAACTGATGGGTGAGGACTGTACGCTCAGTCCGGGACATCAGCTGGTTCTAGCTCTTTCTGCAGTCAGATGCAGGAATGCCCGCGCTTCAGACAGACTGCTTTTCAGGTATGGAAAACTGCTCAGCGGGGAGGAGAGGGGATCGATATCAAAGATCGCTTCATGTCAGAAATTCATTGATCTCCTTGAGAAGGGCTGTTCTGCGGTCAATATCACGGCAGATAGACGTGCCATCAACATCCGTGTATACCCGGGGGTAAGGTTTCCTGAAAAATTGTTTGAAAAAACTGCCAGAAATGTTCGGAACAATCTGGTTCTGCCCCTAAGGATAGCGGTGATCGGTTTAGCACCTGGTCTTTCCGGACGGAACATATACGGAATGCCGAAGGAGGAAAGAGAGCGGCAATGAGCGTTCAGCCACTGCATCCGCAATCAAGGCGGAATGGAAAACTGATAGTTGTCGAAGGAATCGATGGATCGGGAAAGTCCACTCAACTTCATCTTCTGGACAAATGGCTGATAAGTCTAGGTCTCCGGACATTCCTGACAGAATGGAATTCCTCTGAAATGGTCAGGGGAATAATATCCAAGGGCAAAAAGAAGGACCTCCTCACACCCACCACATTCAGTCTGCTTCACGCGACCGACTTTGCTGACAGGTACGAGCGAAACATTTTTCCGCTCATCAGGGCAGGTTATTTCGTCCTGGCAGACAGATACATATACACTGCATATGCGAGAGATGTCGTCAGGGGATGCGCCGAATCGTGGGTGCGAAAAGTTTACAGTTTTGCTGTGCAGCCGGATATCACTTTGTACTTCCGAGTCCCTGTGGAAGTTGCAATAAACAGGATACTCGATGGAAGATCGAAGCTCAAGTATTACGAAGCCGGCATGGATTTGAACCTGAGCAACGATCCCTATGAGAGTTACAGGATCTTCCAGGGCAGGATACTGGAGCAGTATGACCTGATGAAGCGCAAAGACGGATTTGTGATAATCGACGGTACAACAGATATAGAGGTCCAGCAGGCTCTCGTAAGAAAGAGCGTAATGCCGTTCATTCCTGACGGAGCCATTACAACAACCGGGAGGTCGGCAGATGGAGATAGAAACACGCAGTAAAATAAGACCCCGGCCAGTCGTATTTTACGATGAAGGCATATCTTACATCAAGAATCTAAAAGTGAAGGGGCGCCTCATAGTTATTGAGGGACCTGATGGTTCCGGCAGAAGTACCAATATCGAAATGATCATGGGCAAGCTCGAGGCAGAGGGCCATGCCGTTGTCACGACGGGGCTGAAAAGATCGGAACTCATTGGTCCAGGAATACTTGAAGCGAAGCGCAATCTTTCCCTTGGAGACAAGACGCTCGCTCTATTTTACGCTGCAGATTTTGCAGACAGACTGGAACACAATATCATACCTGCCATGAAGGCTGGTTACGTTGTGCTGGCTGACAGGTATATTTACACCCTGATGGCGAGGAATGCAGTCCGCGGAATAAGCAGGGTTTGGTCGCACAGGCTGTTCGGCTTTGCAATCAAGCCTGATCTTACTTTTTATCTTGATGTGAAAGCTGGGGAACTCTTCCACCGGATATTCCAGAAATACGGCTACCTTGACTACTACGAATCAGGGGGAGACATAGAGCATGCCGACAATCTCTATACCTCCTTCATCCGATACCAGAAAAGGATCGCCAGAGAATTCAGGCGCATAGAGCGGAAATACGGCATCAACGAAATCAATGGAGAGAGACCGATATCTGAAGTCAGTGCCGATCTGCAGAGGAGGATAAATGACTATCTCCATACGCAGATATGAGGTTTCAGCGCCTGCTTTCCTGCAGCGCTATTTCCGATATCTACAATCCCTTCAGGATAGGCTTGAGAGTTTCATCATCCTACCGGGAGCTGAGGAAATGCACGATCTGAGGATTGCAATAAGAAAATTGAGAGTTGCCTCTGAACTTCTTCCGAAATCCATGCGGAATGAACGCAAGCTGGTGGAGTACATTTCAGCATGCAAACTGCTCTTCAGGAAAAGCGCCTGTATAAGAGATCTGGACATCATCAATGAGCGTATCACGGCATATGCGGACAGGGGCACCAGTGCGGAGTTATCACGTTTTATTGAAAAACAGAGGAGGATGCACTTACCCGGCGTTCTTGAGTATGGAAATTCACTCAATCAGACCCGCATTCCAGACATTTCATCCGATAAGATTAACAGCAAAATATTGAGCTGCCGATTCGAAAAGGTCCTAAAGAAGCATGCAGCGGTTTGCGATGAAAGCCTCAGAATGGTTGCCGCCAAAAAGGATGATGCCAACGCTCTGCACAGGCTTAGAAAGAACATAAGGGAACTGCGATATACACTGGAACTTTTCCCGGAAAACAAGAAGATAGCTCCCACTCTCAAAACTCTCGCAGAATGGCAGCAGGTACTCGGCTCAATAAGAGATATAGACATCGCGCTGTTTTTTCTGAAGAAGCGGAAGATGACTTCCCGTGCAGATGATATCCGGAAGAAGGCGCTGAGAGACAGGAGCCTGAATTATGCCGCCTTTCTGAAACTGGCGTCTGATGACGGCATATTGGATGGCTTCCGTTCTCTGAAGATTGAACCGCATTGAATATTTCAATGTGCGTTTGAGTGCATTCACATCGACTGGACCTTCCCCGGTCTGGACCATGCGATGCATCAAAGTACTGCCGCCAATCCGCATCACGAGGGAATCAGACGCCTTTCGATGTATACAGCAGTCAGCACTGTGACTTCCCAAAGGGACGTCATGCGAAACAGTGAAAAACTTATGCTTTCCGTCCTGTTGACTTCGAGACTGACTCGCATTGGGCTAAAAAAGGATTCAAAGGATTGAAACACGCTGAATTACAACATCCTTCAGTGGTTTGTCACTCCTGTTGCGCAGGACATTGCTTATCCTGTCTACGGTATCCATTCCTTCAAGGACTCTTCCGAAAACCGGATGTTTCGAATCGAGGAAGTTATTGTCTGCCACATTTATGAAGAACTGGCTCCCGCCGGTATTCGGACCGGCATTTGCCATGGAAATTGTTCCTCTGTTATTCCTGTTGCCCGGTGCAAATTCATCCTTGATCGAATAACCCGGACCGCCCATTCCGGTTCCAGTAGGATCGCCTCCCTGAATCATGAAACCTGGTATCACTCTGTGAAAAATAACACCGTTGTAAAAGTTCTTCTCCACGAGTTTCCTGAAATTTCCGGCAGTTAAAGGCATTACACTGTCAAATAGCTCAATCTTTATGTTTCCCATGTTTGTCTCAACGAGTGCTGTAGACATAATATCAGGACCTTCAGGTTCCGTACAGCTTAAGAAGTTTATCATCGGTCAGTTTACAACAGTATCTGCTGCATCACGGAATCGCTAATTCAGTTCGCAGATGCCCGGCTGCTGTAGTGGAACCGTTTCGCCGTTGTGCGGAAAAACAAGTTAAATATTACCCTTGGTCAATCCATACTTATGGAGATCCACACATGGTCGAATTATCACCGGTTGAGGAAATCATAGTCAAGGTAATGGAAGAGCTTGGAGCTACGAACGACACCGCCATCAGGACAGCCGACGACATTACGAAGAAGTGCGGAAAGCCCAAAGGACTTGTGGCAAATTCGCTGCAGAGCCTTGCACAGAAGGGAATTATCAAAAGAATTGCAAGGGAGAAGGCTGCCGGATATTATCTGCTGAAGAAGCAGCAGCCGCCCTCCTGATACCCGGAAGAACATCAGAATCCTGCTTAAGGCAATGTCATCGTTGCCGGATGAAAGCCCAGCAAAGGACCTGTGTCCTTCGAAATGCAACCGCGCGTTCCTCTTGCTGGTGAAATAAACACCTGAGCATGCACATAATTATCTGAACCAGACATCTGCGTTAGCTGGCTCGGATTCTACCCCACCAATGAAGTATCATCTGTGGCTGGGTTGAGCGAGGGTTGGAAAAAGGATCGACGGCACCGCCGTCTGATCCGGCAAAATTCCTGTTCCGGTTTTTTCACGATCCATAAAATATGTCATCCTTTCTTTTCTTCCGGCACAGGAAAATCTGACGCACAGCATAAACAATAAGCGGCACCGCAATGTCTCGACCGGTGATATTTACTTCAATCTACCGGATATAATCCCTTGTCTGATCGCTGTCGAAATTCCTGACAAATCTGAATGTTTTCGCATTTCCGGAACGGACAAATTTGAGGAACGGGTATATTTCCCATATGTCGCCGGAAGCCATGACGCTGGCAGGATGTCCCTCGCCGAATGAACTGACGGTTATACTTGCGGTCAGCCTCCTAGCCTCAAGCTCATCGACGTAACCCAGGGAGTGTATATATTCGTGTGCGAGAATTGTGAATATAAATGAATTGAATTCCGTTTCATATTTGCTGACAGCACGCATTGCGTCCACAAGCGTCGAATTGAGAACAATATAATTTCCGCCAATCTCCCAGAATGCACCGAGTTCGTTCGGCAGGCTGGCAAGAATCAGACCGACGCCCGGCCTTTCCTTCCGGAGTTTCGAATACACGGTCTTCTTCACAATTTTGAATATCTCGCCGAAGTCCATCTTTGATTCCATCATTCTGACCAGCCCCTCTGTTGCAATGTGCTCCTCCTTTCCCAATTCTGGAGTATTCAACGAAGCGACATATGATGCAAGATAATCGGATGCTCCGTTCAGTTTGCCTTTTTCAGAGCCAGTGCCTTCGATGCATGTCATGCTTCCGCCGCAATCTGTCTCGTTTATCATATTTTATCTTTGCATTAATTACGTCCAACAGAATAATAAAGTTTGGCAAAAGCCGCCAGGATGTATTCGAAATTGCAATATTTATAAGAGCAACACTCCTATGATGAATCGTGATATGTCTTGGTATTGAAGGTACGGCACACACCGTGGGTGTCGGGATCGTGACATCAGATCGCAAAATCCTTGCAGAGGCGAGTGACATGTACAGACCGCCGAAGGGCGGGATACACCCTCGGGAGGCTGCCAACCATCATGCAGAGTTCGTTGTCCCTCTGATCGAGAAGAGCATTGAAAACGCAGGTATTTTGCCTGAAATGATAGATGTTGTGGCCTTTTCACAGGGCCCTGGTCTTGGGCCCTGTCTTAGAACAGTCGCGACTGCCGCCAGGGCAGTTTCACTGTCGCTTGACAGGCCGATAATTGGTGTAAATCACTGCGTCGCACACCTCGAGATTGGCAGGATGAACTGTGATGCGAAGGATCCGCTGATGCTTTACTGTTCGGGTGGAAACACACAGGTTATTGCCTATGCCGGAGGACGGTACAGGGTATTCGGTGAAACAATGGACATCGGCGTTGGAAATCTGCTGGACAAACTCGGCATCATAGCCGGGCTGGGTTTCTATGCCGGGCCTAAGATTGAGGAACTGGCGTCTAAAGGCAGTGACCTCCTTGATCTGCCCTATTCTGTAAAGGGGATGGATGTTTCTTTCTCCGGGATTCTCACTGCCGCAAGACAGCATCTTCACAACGGCTGCAGAATAGAGGATCTATGTTTCTCAGTTCAGGAAACGGTATTCGCAATGCTTACAGAAGTAACAGAGAGGGCTGTCGCACAGGCGGAAAAAAACGAAATACTGCTTGCGGGAGGTGTTGCTAGGAACAGGAGACTTGTGGAAATGGTGAAAACGATGGCAGGGGAGCGTGGTGCAGCTGTCTATGAGCCCCCCTACAGATATCTGGTTGACAACGGTGTGATGATTGCATGGAACGGAATACTTGCATATTCTTCAGGACAGAGAATGCCGCTTGAGAAAACGTTGATAAACCAGAGATACAGGACAGATCAGGTCAGTGTTACGTGGCGCTGACATTTCGCTTGAGCTGCTCTGATGTAATTTCATCCACCATTTTGAGGAAAATATCCATCTTGCCGACAGGAACAGATGCGCCGGAGGCAATTACATGCCCTCCACCCTGACCGCCGCACTCTGCTGCCGATTTTGACAGACTGGCTGCCAAATCGAGGCCTTCCGAAACAAGTTTTCTGGTTCCCCGTGCGCTGATTTTTAATTCGCTCCCGGACTTCGAGTATACAATTGTCGGCTTGTCCTTTTTTCCAACAAATGACATATACAGGCCGCAGAGCGCCCCGGACAGAGAGGCGTCGTCCGAACCGAAATACTGAATACTGTTCAACTGCTCTATCCCTCCTTCAAGCGGAATCATTCTCTCGACTATTCTTGAATTATATTCATTTCTGAGCTTCCTCGCTTCGTCGAGCGCGGATCTGTCGCCGAGCTCTAATGCAAGGCCGGTGGAATAGTTTTCCGTCCTTCCGCAGGAGTTTGCGAGGCTGGAGAGTTCCGATATGCTGATTTCCCTTCCCGGCAGAAAGTAGTGGGTTGCGATAATCTGTGAAACATTTTCAAAATCAACGCCGTTTGAGGCAAGGACAGCCATTAGAACGCTGGATACTTTCCTGACGTCGTCTGCATCATAAGAGGCATATGGCTTTGTGGTATCTATGCCAAACATGCCAAAATACTTGATTATATTTTCCTCCCTGCCTGTCAGACCGGTAAAATACGGTTCCGGGGAAAGTTTAAGCGATTCTATGAGATTTGATCCCTGGAGGGACAGCATCTTCCTACCATACAGCACGTTCCTCTGAATGGCGTTCTGCAGAATTGCTTCGTTCAATCCTTTGAATCCGCCCAGGTGCTGCATGTCGCCGTATGCGCCTGCGAGGGCCTGCGGAGATGCATCCCAGTTTCTGCTGTCCACATGCTGGGCAAGGAGAAAACAGGTTGTTGAGCCGCTGATTTCGGTTGTTCCGTTTGAGCCGAACAAGGAAGGATTGACATGAATGACTTTATCGCCATCATTAACGTCACCGACCGCTTTATGGTGATCCAGGACAATAATTGTTGAGTTGAGTTCCCGCAGCATATCAAGCTGGCCGCTGCCCATGTCTGAGAAGATGAAGATATTTCTCTGCTCTTTCCTGAGTTTTTCGATGACATGCCTGTCCAGGCTCCTGGACATCGTCGCATGGAATGGCAGCCCCATCCTGGACAGCATCAATGTGAGAACTGATGCAGAACTTATTCCATCGGAATCATAATGGCTTACCACCCTTACTATCTCACCATTACAGTTCAGAAGTGCAGATTTCGCATCGTTCAGCCGTTCCTGGAGGACGCGGTGCAGTTCAAGGTCAGTCATCTGGTTTTTCACTCGCTGGAAAATCTTCACTTGCTCTCTGGTGAATATTTCCAGTTCGAAGGTATTACCCCTTCCCTGATATAATATTTGGAAAGCCTGCGGATCTTCGATTCTATCAGCTGGAGACCCCTCTCTGCGCTATGATCGCTCCTGTTTTCATTTGTGTGTACTGATACCGTTTTGACCCTTTCAATAAGAGAGCCAAGATCTTCTGGAAGTTGAGGCTTAATGCCTGCTTCCTCCAGAATCTGTATGATAGGCTTGCCTGTAAGCAGCTTGACATTCGGAACACCGTACTGATCGCGCATGATAAGCCCTATCTGGGAGGCAGGTCTACCGAGTTTACCCATCTGTATTATCTGATCTGTAACATCCTCCCTGCTAGCCTGAACCCATTGAGGGCTTGAGGTCACTGCCGGCTTCTTTGATGATGCTTTGCCCTTACGACTGGAATGCATTCTGGACATACACTGTACCTCTGTCTGCGTTTTTGCAACAGACTACTGATATTTAATCAGTGTGCATGGCCTGATACAAATTTGCATTCCGGAAATCAGCCAAAGGGGGGATGAGCGACGTTCCTGTACGCATTTAGGCGTCATAAGTTTTTAAAGCGGTCCAACTTTAACCGGTGCGATGAATATGGATTACGAAGCCTCAGTTCACGAGATCAAGAGCCGTTTTGAGCTTCCTTTTGCCAAATCACAATATGCAAGGGATCTTGAATTCAGCATCAACCATCTCAAACTGCACCTTGATGTTGATCTGAAGGAAAAGAAGCTCGAAGGCCGCGCAGAATACGACATTGAGTTCACTCACAACACTGTCCCGGAAGCAATTGTCCTGGACGCCAGGGAAATGGAAATCTTGAATGTCAGGGTGCAGGGGCGTAACGCTTCTTTCGAACACATCGGAGGCAGGTTGCATATCTTCACATCAGGTGAGGGGCGCAGGAAGGTTGAAATCAGCATTATGTACAGCTGCAGTCCTGAGGCAGGACTCTACTTCATTTCCCCTGACAATAACAACCCGAAGAAACCGCTTCAGGCATGGTCGCAGGGGGAGGATGAGTATTCTGCCTACTGGTTTCCCTGTTTCGACTATCCGAATATGAAATACACAACAGAAATGGCAATAACAGTGGATTGGGACGCGTTGGCAATTTCGAACGGCAGACTCCTGAAGGTGTCGGAAGACAAAAAGAGAAGAAAGAGAACATTCCACTGGAGCGAAGGCGCGCCGCATTCCACCTACCTTAACTCGATCGTGGCTGGCACTTTTTCAGTTATCGAGGACAAGTGGAAGAACATACCGGTAACATACTACGTTCAGCCGGGGAGGGAGGAGGAAGGGAGATTGTCTTTCCGGAAGACGCCAAAAATGATTGAATTCTTTTCCAGGATAATAGGAGTCGATTATCCCTATGAAAAGTACTCTCAGGTTGCAGTCTCGGGATTCATCTGGGGCGGAATGGAAAATATAAGCTGCACCACCCAGACAGATGAGACGCTTCACGATGCCAGATCTGAAGTCGATTTTCCAAGCCATGGCCTGGTTGCTCATGAGCTGGCACACCAGTGGTGGGGAGACCTTCTTACAGCGAAGGACTGGTCGAATATCTGGCTTAATGAAGGTTTCGCCACCTTCTTTGACGCGCTGTTCAGAGAACATGACATTGGAGCAGACGAGATGCGTGCATTCCTGGATCAGTCAGCCGAAATTTACTTCAGGGAAGACAGTGAAAACTACAGGAGGCCAATAGTCCAGCGTTCATACTTTGTTCCGGCTGAGCTGTTCGACAGAACGACATACCAGAAGGGTGCACTCGTTCTGCACATGCTGAGGAAGGAACTTGGTGACGAATCCTTTTTCAGATCGCTAAGCCTGTACTGCAAAAATAACATGTTCAGGAACGTCGAGACATCTGATCTGATAAAGGCGATTGAGGAGGCCACTGGCAGAAATTTGCAGTGGTTCTTCGATCAGTGGGTGTACAGGGCGGGGTTCCCCGAATTTGAAATCGAGCTGAAATACGAAATATCCGAGAAAAAGGTCAGGGTGATCGTCAGACAGGTCCAGAAATGCGACGAACAGACACCGCTGTTCAGGATCGACCTGCCTTTTTCGATCGTCTACAAAGAAGGAAGAAGAGAAGACGGAAAACTGGAAGTGAGAGACAGGGAGGAGATTTTTGAGTTTGAGACGGACGAAAGGCCGCTTTTTGTTAGCATAGACCCGGACAATGACATACTCAAAAAGCTGAAGCTCAGCAGACCTGTAGAAGATGCGCTTTATCAGTTGAAGCTGGGAAGAACTTACGAAAAAATACTTGCCGCTAGGGAACTTTCAAGGAAAAGCGAGAAAAGGATATGCGAAGCGCTTGCTGCGGAACTGAAAGGAGATAATTTCTGGGCTGCCGGGGAAGCCTGTGCCCAGGCACTTGGTAAAATCAACAGGAAGGAGTCGTTTGACGCCCTTCTCTCATCGGCAAATGCGAAGGACTCGAGAGTAAGGAAAGCGGTTGTCGGAGCGATCGGCATGTTCAGGGAGCGGGCATCCGCCGAAACACTGAAGAGGATGTTTAACGACGACAGCTACGCAGTCGCATCTGAAGCAGTGACCGCATTTGCAAAAATCGATGTGGCCGAAAGAGACGATGTCATCAGGAAGGCAATCGAAATACCGTCGCACCTCGATGTGATAAGACAGGCTGCGATTAACTCCTTTACTGAGTTCGGGGATAAAGACGATATCGAATTCCTGAAACAGTTCACCCTGGGGAACTACGGATGGAGGGTCAGGAGTGCTGCTATAAGAACGGTGGCTGAACTCGGGAAAGAGGACAAAAGGGTCAGGCAATTCATCTACAGACAGCTGAAGGACGGAGAACTGAGATACAGGCAGGCTGCAATCGAAGCTGCCGAGATAGCAGGAAGCAGAGATGCTATTCCGGAGCTTGAAACACTCATTGAAAGAGAACGGGATGGAAGACTGAGAAGAAGGGCATATGACGCGATAACCAGGATTAAGGGCGGTGCAGGAAATGATTCGGAGAGGAAATTGCGCGATGAGATGGACAGAGTTCGTTCGGATGTCAGGGAGCTGAGAGCGTCAGTCGATTCTCTGCTGAAGAAATTTACAGACGCAGGGGCAAAGGGGAAGGTCACCAGGAAGAGAAAATAGTTCAGTTTTTCCTGAATATCCTGACGTCCGCGGGATAGAAACCGCCTTCTGCCGCAATCAGGGGATTCACGTCCATCTCGATTATATCCTCCTCCACTGCTGCGAGTTTCGAGAAACTGACCAACTTCTCCGCAAGTTCAGCCTTTCTGATGCCACGGTAGGCTTTGAAGAGTGATCCGAGAGAACAATCATCTATCAGTTCCAGGGCTTCGACTGGTGAAAGTGGACAGAGAGCAAACGACTTGTGACCCGAAAATTCAACAAGGATGCCTCCCAGGCCAAACATCATTACGGCAGAATTGCCGGGCCCCCTGAACATACCCAGGGCAAATTCGATCCCTCCGATAATCTGTCTGGAAACAGTCACGTAGAAGTCTGCAAGTTCAAGCCGGGCGGCAGTCAACTGCATTTCCCTGTACGCCTTCCTGACGGAAGCATCGTCGTTCAGAAACATCCTGACGCCGCCCGAAGCTGTTTTGTGTATCAGTCTATCGGAATGCAGCTTCATCACAGCGGGAAAGCCTGCAGACTTTGCGTTTTCCACGGCATCGCGCATGCTGTCTGCCTTTGATTCGGTATAATTTCCAATGCCGTAAGCCTGGAGTATTTCTGCAATTTCCTCAGTTGAAAGCCATCTTCCGCCGGAACCGCGACTGCCATCAGCATATGCGTGTGTTCCAAAGAACGGTCTGAGAGTGAACTTTCTCCTCTTCTTCCTCGAAGCAGCATTTTCAATGACTTCTATCGAGGAGGCAAGCGCTTCAGGGGAATCGAACACAGGGATTCCTGCACGATTGAGCATGGCCGTGCCTTCCCTGACAGGATCATCATCCCCCTGCCATACGACAGCCAGGGGAAGAGAAGTCTCCGAGGCAATCTGTTCAACCCTTTCTACAAAGGGGATGACTGAATAAGAAGTGGGAGCGCCCAGAACAAGCACATCGAAATCGCGGGTCCTTGCAATTTCAGACGCAGATGTCCTGTAGAGATCCGGATTTGAAATTGCAGCCATAGTCAGATCCAGCGGATTCCTCAGGTTACCCTTAAACTTAAGCCGCTTTTTTAGTGAGACGACAGTCTTGCCGTCAAATTTCGGCAACTCAAAACCATGCTTTTCAAGAGCATCGGAAAGCGTCACGCATAATCCGCCTGGCGCCGAAATAACACCTATCCGGCGTCCGGCAAACCTGCGGGATGCCGACGCTGCGATAACCGAATCGACTAGCGCACCATAAGAGTCCACGAGCACGGCATTCCCTTTTTTTGCGATTGCCCTGTAGGCTTCGTAACTTCCGCCTATGGCACCGGTATGCGAGAGGGCTGCCTTCCTGCCTGAGGTGGTCGTGCCTGCCTTGTAGAGTATGAGAGTTACATCAGCCGGCAGGGATCGGCATATATCCACAAATTGTTCAGGATTCCTGAGTTGTTCTGCGTAGACTGCAATTACGCTCACATCTGCATTCGCAGCGGCCGAAGAAATAATATCCTCGGCGGAAACCATAAGCTCGTTGCCTGTGCTCACAGCGGCCTTAACGCCTATCCCTCTTTCCTGCATCGACAGAACGAATATTTCGGACATCGAGCCGCTCTGTGAAACGAACACTAACGGACCGTCTGCGTTCTTCAACCTGGAACTGAACGTTATACCGCCGGAGGGGCTGTGGATTCCAAGGCAGTTGGGACCAAGAATTATGCTGCCTGATTCGCGTGCTTTATGAATCAGTTTTCTTTCTTCATCCGTATCTGATGAAATTCCCGCTACCGATGACGAGAGAATCACTATAGTCCGGACATGCGCGGAAAGGCACTGATAGATTGCATCGCCGGCAAGTTCTTCCGGAAGCGCCAGATATGCCATGTCTATGGGCCGGCCGTTTTCCACTGTTGCGTCCGCAATTGAATGGTAGCATTTCAGCGAGAAAGCGGTATCATGCTTCGGGTTGACAGGAAACAGCCTCCCTCCGTAGCCGAAATCGGCAATGGACTTCAGTATAAGATTGCCGAGCCTGCCGGTTGTTTCAGTAGCGCCCACGACTGCGAGACTCCCGGGATGAATGAGATTCGCGAACTCAATTCCCTTTTCATTCGAGTTCCGCGATTCCTGAGACTGGCTTTTTGAAAGCATGCAGCAGACATTAAGCTGTTTGATGATAAATCATGTTTCCTGCCCTGAAGTCCTGAAACAGACTGAATGATGGCAACTGGCGATTTGCTCATGCAAAGTGGACAAACTTGAAGTCAGAGTATGCGTTGGGTGAGGGACGGGCAACAATGCATGAGACTGAAATAGACGAAATCTTAAGGAGGTACAGGACAGTCGCAGTTGTCGGTCTATCGAAGGATCCCTTCAAGGACAGCCACATGGTCGCAAAATATCTGGCTGACAGGGGATTCGAAATAATACCTGTTAACCCGACGGCCGATAGTGTACTTGACAGGAAGGCGTATCCTTCCCTGACATCAATTCCGGATGAACTCAAATCCAAAATTGAAATTGTCGATATTTTCCGTCCATCGGACGAAGTCCCAGCCATTGTGGATGAGGCAATAAGAATGAAAAGATCGGCCGGAAGACCGTTCGTAATCTGGCTTCAGCTTGGCATAAGGAATGACGGGGCTGCGGCAAAGGCATCTCTCGAAGGAATTAGTGCAGTTCAAGACCGGTGCATAATGATCGAGGCGGCAGGCAGGGAAGAAATGTCGGGATTCAGGGTATAGACTGAGATGCCATGGCAGCATTTCGTGCCTCTTCATAAATACTGTTTATACTGTCCAGAGCGGACTGGCTCAGCGTAGATGAGCTTCGGTCCGAAATAAACAGTGTGATATCATCAACTGAGGTAAATGTTGGCAGCACAGACGCTACGTTTTCGTTCGAAAGAGCAAAAGCCATGGCAAGCTGGGTTAGTCTCATATTGTTTTCATCTGCTATTCTTGAAAGGCGCTCCGAAAATGGCTTCATGTCCTCAAGCCATTTTCTCATTCTGTAGTTCCTGTGATCGTCTGCTCTGAGTTTCTCGTTCGGTTTGTAACGTTCATCAAGCGCTCCCGATGCATGCGGAACCCTGACCAGCCCGGAAACACCAAATAAAGCTCCTTCAGAAAAGAGCTGTCCGCCGGGTTCCTGCTCAAGTATGTTGTAAACTGACTGCAGGGTGCTTATCCGCCTGTTCCTGATTGCGGACATGCCTTCCTCCTTCCAGCCGATCGCGGGTCCGAGTGCCACTCCATACGACCTGATGACGTTTTCATCCACAAGTTTCTGAAGTTCATTGAAAAGCCCGTCATTTTGCAGTGCTGGCATTTTCGGATTGTGCAGCTGATAGAGGTCAATGTAGTCTGTATGCAGATTCTTCAGCGATTTATCCAGTGATTTTCGCATAAAGACAGGATCGAAGCGCTGCGGGCGCTCTGAATGCAGGCCGCCCGTCCTTGGCGCATCTACATCGTACCCGAACTTCGAGGCAATAACAACATCCTCCCTCATGCCCTTCAGAAATTCCCCCAGAATCTCTTCACTACGCCCATCGCCATAAACATTTGAAGTGTCAAAAAAATTCACGCCTGAATCAACGGCCGCACTGAGCATCCTGATTTCAGTCTCTCTGCTGTTTTCGGCCCACCAGTTTGAACCGACGGACCATGCACCGAAGCCTATTTCGGAAACCTTAATTGGAGTCGTGCCGATGCGCCTGTAATTCATAATCCGGGATTGCAAAACATACTACTTATCCTTTGGCGTAGGCGCTCGCGGGATTGCACGGGAAACTGGTTTGGCCGGCAGGCTGATTGCGAAAGTGTAATTAATTCATTATTGCTGATCCTCTCAGAGATCGGGACAAATGGTTTCCTACGGAAACAGCATACTCAGGGTGGAACCGTTCGGGATTGAGCATATTCCGGGTTCGGAGCGGCATGGTAATCCCAAAAGACTTTTTACACTGTGGTTTGCTTCGAATGTTACCATTGGCAGCTATGCTGTCGGCTATCTGGCGGTATCCCTTTTTTCGCTTCCGATATTGCCTTCACTGACTGCACTTTTGATCGGGAACATTATTGGAGGCGTCCTGCTCGGTTTCACCAGCTCAACCGGTCCCTCATATGGCTATCCCCAGATGATTATTTCAAGAAGAAGTTTTGGCCGCAGGGGTGCATACCTCCCCGCGCTGCTGCAATGGGCAAGCACCGTAGGCTGGTTCACAGTAAACGCAGTTCTGGGATCATTTGCAATGAACGATTTATTGCACATCGGATATATTCCTTCAGCCCTTGTTCTGCTCACTGCAATGATTGCAATAGGAATTTACGGGCATAATTTCATACACCAGTTTGAAAAAATTATGGCTGTTGTGCTCGGTCTGTTTTTTGCCGTTGCCACTGTAATCGTAATGATGCATTCTGGAAAATTTGTGCTATATCATCCGTCGGCATTACCCGGTGTTCCGTCCTTTACGGTCGGCATGATTCTGCTCATCGGGGCATCGCTCTCATATCTTATGAGCTGGGGACCCTATGCTTCCGATTACTCAAGATATCTCAGGGAAGATACGAATGTGATGCAAGCATTTGCCAACACATTCTTGGGTGGTTTCATTGCGTCCTTCTGGTTTGAAGCGCTTGGTGCACTTATAGCAGCATTTATCTACGGAAACATTGCCAATCCGTCAGCCATCGGAATTATCGGTTCGTTCAGTTACATACTCGGATCCCTGGGAACTGCCGCGCTTGTTGCCGTCGTATTGGGCACCCTTTCAGCCAATGCTCTCAACATTTACACAGGTGCGCTTTCATCGCTTGTTCTTGATATCAGGGTTAAAAGGTGGAAGGCCGTATTAGTGTCCGGAATCATCGGTTCGGTCCTGACCATAGCGCTCTCCGGCAGTTTCACATCATTTTATGAAGGCTTTCTGCTTCTGCTTGACTACTGGATAACTCCATGGCTTGCGGTTGTTCTCATTGATTTCTTCATCCTCGGACACAGAAATTACAGGGAGGTTGAAGCTGCCCCGGCAGTCAGGAGGAGCGGTTTGCTCAGTTATCTTTTCGGTTTACTCTGCTCTGTGCCGTTTATATCCTGGGGATACAGCAACCTGAGTTATACGGGATACATATCGGCAAATTACCTCGGCGGTGCTGACATAAGTTACTATGTAGCACTGATTGTTACCGGCCTGACATATTATATCGCTGAGAGACGCAGGATTGAAGGGGGAAGCGGCGCAAAGGTTGTTGCGCCGACATTCACTAAGTGAGATAGACCGCAGCTGGACGTTCCCTGACTGTCTGCGGTAAAAAAAAGATAAATGGTTTCGCCTCCTACTTTTGTCCCTGTTTGAGTGCATTCCTTGCCGCTTTTGCTATGAGTATGCTCATTATAACAGCCAGCACTGTCACAAAGACAGCATACAGAAACAGGGGCAGCAATGAGCTCTGGGTGCCGAATAGATGCTGGAAGAGCAGTGTGATAAAACCGTTCCATGCAAGGGCTGCTATCAGTCCGAATGCGGCCGTTGTCAGTGCCGAAAACTGTCCGATCACCTGCTCCCTGAATGTCTTCTGGCCATCTGCCATACGGTATACATTGCCAAGTGTGTTCAAAAAGTTAGCGCCTTCTGTGAGTATGACAGAACGGACGAAACAGTATCTTCTCCTGAATTTTCTGAAAGCCGGTGCAGCCCCGGATGCCGGTCACGAGTCAGGCACAATAGAATTCAGTTGCCATGGACCTGTCAAGGAAAAGTTTAAGTCAGTGTTCAAATTTGAAGCGTCAACAGGTGTTAGAACAAATGGCGGATTTTAAGGCCGTAGTGAATGATCCAAAAACAGGGAAGTCATATCAGGTTGATGTTGCAGGTCCACAAACATCTGCACTTGTCGGAAAAAAGATCGGAGACACAGTGGACGGTATTTATTTCAAACTGCCCGGGTACAAATTGCTGATTACAGGTGGATCTGACAAGGACGGTTTTCCCATGAGGCACGACCTGCCCGGACAGGGGAGGAGGAAACTTATGCTTTCCGGTGGCGTCGGTTTCAAGCCGGCCAGAAAGGGAGTCAGAAAAAGGAAAAACGTGAGGGGGAACACTGTATCTCCGTCGACGCTGCAGCTCAATCTAAAGGTGACGGTTTTTGGCCCAACTCCCATTTCTGACATCCTGCAGAAAAAGGAGAGCAAGTAATGCATGTTCCAAGTCAACCCGAGGTTAATGTTGGGCTCGTGGGGCATGTAGACCATGGCAAGACAAGTCTGGTAAAGGCACTTTCAGGCGAATCCACTGACAGGCACTCCGAGGAGATAAAACGGGGCATTTCCATAAAACTTGGATATGCGGACACGAGCATATTCAAGTGCGAGGAGTGCGAAAGACCGGACTGCTATTCGACACAGGAGAGCTATCTGAAGTGCGACAAGTCAGTCAGGTATCTCCGCTCCATATCTTTCGTAGACTCACCGGGACACGAGACGCTCATGGCGACAATGCTTTCCGGTGCAGCAATCATGGACGGCGCACTGCTCATCATTGCGGCAAATGAAAAATGCCCGCAGCCGCAGACCAAGGAGCACCTTATGGCGCTTGACGTTATAGGCGTCAGAAATGTAATAATTGTCCAGAATAAAATAGACATTGTAAGCGAAGAACAGGCGATAAAGAGCTACAACGAGATTACACAGTTCGTAAAAGGGACGTTTGCAGAAAATGCCCCCATTGTTCCGGTGAGCGCGCACCACCGTACAAATCTGGATTACCTTGCGTGGAGCATAGAAAAAGTCATTCCCACACCAAGAAGAGACGTTACAAAGCCGGCAAGGATGTACATTGCAAGGTCATTTGATGTCAATGTCCCCGGGACGCCGATAGAAGAACTTAAGGGAGGCGTCATAGGTGGTACTATTTCCCAGGGCAAAATTGCAGTTGGCGATGATATCGAGATAGTTCCCGGAAAGAGGATCGATACCGGGAACAGGAGCACCTGGCAGCCGTTATTCTCCACAGTTGTCTCAATACATTCCGGCGGCAAGACGTTCAAATCCGCCGGACCGGGCGGTCTGATAGCTGTTGGAACAAGACTGGATCCATCGATAACAAAGTCTGACAGCCTTGTCGGCAAAATTGCAGGGAAACCCGGAACGCTTCCACCAGTGCTGCAGAACTTTTCAATGGAGGCTCATCTACTCGAGAGAGTTGTCGGGAGTCCGGAAGAACAGAAGATCGAGAGCATAAAAACAAATGAGCCGCTGATGCTGAATCTTGGAACCTCTACGACTGTGGGACTGGTTACGAGTGCGCGAAACAGCACTTGTGATCTCAACCTGAAAATACCTGTCTGCGTTGAAAAGGGACAGAGGGTCGCGATATCAAGAAAATTCGCCGGGAAGTGGCGGCTTATTGGTTTTGGAATTGTAGTGTGATGCAATTGTGCAGATCATCGTAGTTGATACAAGCGCCATCGTATCTGTTTTTGAAAGCGGACTGAATATCGACAGGGAACTGGATGGACTCATAGGCGACCATGACATAATAGTGCCGTTATCTGCGATCCAAGAGCTGTCGGTGATCAGAAAGAAGGAGGCAAGGTCGGCAGAAAGGCTTGCTTCAAATTTCAGGACTGTTGAAACATCCAGTAAGGGAGATGACGCAATAATTGAGGCAGCACAGCGCTTCGGTGCCTTTGCGGTAATGACTAACGACATGCGCCTTGCAAAGGAACTGGCCTCAAAAGGGTACCGGGTGATTATTCTCAGAGGAAAGAGGAGACTGGATTTCTTCAGATCCGATGAAGCACTCTGAAGCATAGTAAGATTTAATTCAGCGCAGCAACTGCATGTGTGAACTGAAATGAGAGGAGAACATGTACCGGCACTCAAGCAGCTCGCACTCATGGGGGCACTCAATTCGTTTGCGGACATAACCACCGCAAAGCTGGGAAGGGCGATAGGTGTAAGCCAGCAGGCTGCATCCATGATAATACTGAAACTGGCAGAAAACGGTCTAATCGAAAGGCAGATTGGCCACAAGGGCCAGCGGCTCATGGTATCAAACAGGGGGACAGAGCTCTTGAGGAAGGAATACCTGGAGTACAAACTGCTATTTGAACCTGAGAGGAAGATACAGATTCATGGCACGGTGTTCAGCGGGCTCGGAGAAGGCAGGTACTATATTTCCCAGCAGAAATACAAACAGCAGTTTGTCAGAAAGCTCCTGTTCGAACCGTATGAAGGTACGCTGAACATCAGGGTTGCCCAGTCTGACATGCCGCTGTTCGAACGCCTTACATACTCACAGGGAGTTAGAATAGACGGATTTGTAAGCAAGGGGAGGACGTTCGGTGACGTGAAATGCTTCCTTTCGGAACTTCAGGGAATCGAATGCTCTGTCATACTTCCGGTCAGGACGCATTATACTGATGTCATGGAAATAATAGCAAAGGACAACCTTCGTTCCCGCCTTTCACTCAAGGACGGGGATATGGTGGAAGTGAACGTGGATGTCGACTGATCGGCATTCGCGGGCGGTCAGAGTTTCTTCTCGATGTAGGAAATTGCGGATTCAATGATCGCACTCCCGTCTCCGCGCACCTCCACGCATTCGGGATTCCTCGTCCAGTCAGTGTGCAGATAACGCCAGTATGTCCTCTCGGGATGAGGCATCATGCCGAGGACAAATCCCGTATCGTCGGTAACACCTGCAATGTCGTAAACGCTTCCATTCGGATTCCAGGGATATCCGGCAAAGTTACCGTTCCCGTCGACATACCTGAAGACAATTTCATCCAGCTCCTCAAGTTTCGAAACCCACTCCTCCGATTTTGAGGGCGGAAAGGTCATCTTGCCTTCCCCATGGGCTGTCGGTACTGCAATCACAGCATTACCCGGGATTCTGGAGGTGAAGATGCTCTGCCCCCGCTTTACGTTCTTAAGGAAGGCGGGCCTGCATTCATACCTTGTCGATATGTTTGTGGCAAGTGCCGCCCGGGGCAGCAGTTCTGCTTTCTCCCCTGCTGACGGGAGCAGGCCCAGTTCCACGAGTACCTGGAAACCGTTGCATATGCCGAGAACCGGTCTCCCTTCGTCCACAAAACGAAGCAATTCAGGCGCCATTGAACTCTTTATCCTGGCCGCGAAAATGGCACCGGCCCTTACATAGTCACCGGCGGAAAAACCTCCGGGAATGACAAGCATGGCGAAATCCGAAAGGTTCCTCCGCATCACCGAAGGGCACCTTCCCTCCAGTTGCTTCAGATGGACGGCCTCAGCGTTTACTCCTGATGCAGTGAATGCCGCAACTGCCTCATCTTCCATATTGGTCCCTTCAATTCGCAGAACAGCGACACGGATGTTCTCTCTTTTCATCAGCCCATCCTCTCCCATAACGGAGCGGCCCATTTCTGTCTGAGATTGCTCAGTGCGGTGCTGTATATTTCCGCGCCTTCCAGGTTAATTGCAATGTCCTGACCGCCGGTTTCTCCGATCAGCCTTGCGTATTTATCGAATTCTTTCTCGATCTCGGCCGCACCTTCCTCCGTAACTTCCACGGCCCAGCATGCAGGTGGCTCAGAAAACAGGAGCCTCTCTGGCGGACTGCTTTCAATTTTGGCGGCATCGATTCTAAAACCGATGTTACCGCCGAATGCCATTTCAGCGAGAGTGGAAAATAATCCGCCGTCCGAAACATCATGGCAGGAAAGGAAGAGACTGCGTGACGACAGTTCAAGCATGCTGTCACAGAGCTTCACTGTCCTTTCGAGATCCACGGGAATAAAATCAGTGCTGCCAAGTCCCAGTGACTCCGAAATTACCGAGCAGCCAAGCGATTCTCCCGGTTTACCAATGAGATAAATGAGGGAGCCTTCCCTCTTAAAATCCGAAGTTACGCATTTCCTGATGTCGTCAACAAGCCCGACACCCATCAGGGAGACTGTGGGCATTATCGGACCTGTTTCCGAATCGTTGTAAAAGCTCACGTTGCCGGAGGGGAGCGCTATTCTCAAGGCACCGGCAGCATCGGCCATCCCCCTGACCGACTCGTTGAACTCCCACATCACTTCCGCCCTCTCCGGGCTGCCGAAATTCAGACAGTTGGTGATTGAATCAGGCCTTGCTCCGACGGAAACAAGATTGCGGCACAGCTCATCCACTGCATGAAGAGCGCCCTGATAGGGATTGACAGATGCAATCCTGGGTTTTGCGCTTACTGTCACAGCCATTCCCTTCCAGCTTCTCTCAAGCGGCTTGAGTACTGACGCATCACCATGTGACTGGAAGGCGGGCAGCCCATGCAGCGGTTTGATTGTTGTTTTGCCCCCGACCTCGTAGTCATACATATGTACTATCCAGTCGCGGCTGCATGCATTTATGTCTGACATCACCTTGTCTGCACATGCGGCGAATGAGTATTCGATTCGCTTCCCCCTGCGGATGGTTCCGTTCCTCCCTGCAGCTGGTCTTTTGAATTCCTCCGGTTTCACCACAAAGGATGTGTCCAGTTCCAGTATTTTACTGCCCTGGCTGGTCACTACAAGTTTATGGCCGTCCTCAACACGTCCTATGGATGTAGCGGCAACATCCCAGAAGTCGAAGACAGAAAGGGCTTCATTAACATCCTCATCTCTTACTGAAATTAGCATTCTCTCCTGCGACTCTGATATCCATATCTCCCATGGTTTCATTCCCTTTTCTCTGAGTGGAATGCGGTCGATATCTATCGTTGCGCCCAATCCGCCGGAAAGGCACATCTCTCCCACGACAGCGGATAGTCCTCCGCCGCCGAGATCCTTCATCGACTTTATCTTCTTCTCTGAAACAAGCTGAAGTACCGCGTGTATCAGCGGCTCCTTTGTTATCGGGTCACCGAGCTGAACTGCCCCCCTGTCGCTTTCGTGTGATTCGGATGAAAAAGATCTGGATGCAAAATTCACGCCATGTATGCCGTCCTTTCCGGTCAGGCCGCCTGCAAGTATTATTACATCACCTGGATTGAGGAATGAATTCTTTACAATGTCCTCCTTCCTGCCAAATCCGACACATCCGGCATTGACCAGACAGCTGGATGAATACCTCCGGTCAAACATCACCAGACCTGAAATTGTCGGAACCCCGATCCGGTTGCCGTAATCCCTTATTCCTGCGACGACACCTGAGAAAAGATACTTCGGATGCTTCGTCCCGGGAGGCAGATCCTCGTAGCGAGCGTCCAGATCCCCGAAAAAGATAGGGTCAGCAAGTGCAACCGGCCTGGTACCCATACAGAGTATGTCTCTGACAATTCCACCGATACCTGTTCCAGCACCGCCATATGGTTCTATTGCGCTTGGATGATTGTGGCTTTCCATCTTCAGCGAATACACATGTTCCGCGTCAAACTCCATGACGCCTGCATCGCCGTTCGCATAGGCCCTCCTGGAAAGAGGGAAGACATGTTCCCTGAGGGCGGGCTTCGATGTCTTGTAGCTGCAGTGTTCGCTCCAGGCCTGTGCAATCGACTGAAGCTCTATATCGGTTGCGTCTCTTCCCACCCTGACAAAATAATCCCTGACGCGGTAAAGCTCCGGCTCGCTGAAACCGAGCGACATGAAATCATTGATAAATCGCAGTTCCCTGTCATCCGCTTCCCTTATCCTGACATGCCACACCCCGCCGGTGCCTGAAGGGTAGAACACCTTTCCGCTCATCGAGCCGGATTCAGGGTGTGATTTCAATCACTTACCTTCCTGTAACTGTAATTATGAATAGCAGGATTCGCAAGCAGTTTCCTGCACATTTCCTCGATTTCCTTCTCGGCCTCATCTCCGCTGCATTCGACTTTCAGGAAGTACATCCTGAAGGAAGAAACCTGTTTCAGATGTTTAAAGCCAAGGAGCTGAAGAGCTTTCCTGGTGTTCTCTCCTTCTGGATCGACTATTCCCTCCTTCAATGAAATCCTGACTTCATATTCCGGCAAGGGACCAACCACGGTTGGAATAACAATCCGTATTTTAAGTATGCTGCATTCAATGCTACAAGACAGGGGGCGGCAGTCTCCAGGAGATGCTGAGTTTCGGAGTTCATTCATGAGTTTCTCATACGCTGGAGAACAAGCATAAGCAGGATAGCGAGAGCACCAAACATATCCAGAAATGACCACACCTTCAGACCGTCATAGGCAAAAACAAACAGCAGAATGGATCCCACTGTCGGACCCATAGCCCTGCCTGCAGAGTTTGCCATGCCGTTGAACGCCATGTACCTTCCGACTTTGTCGGACGGAGCCAATCTTGAAACTATAGCGTTGATACCAGGTGTAGCCAGATTTTCTCCAATTGTGATTACCGCCATATCGAACATGAGCTGAAGCAGGCTGCCTGAGAAGGAGAGGAGGAAATATCCAAGCATATAGAAGAGTGCTCCGAAGATGACCACATTCATCTCCCTGATGTTCCTGACGAGTGAAGTCACAGGAAACTGGCCGAATACAACTACCAGTCCGTTCACTGCGTAGATGTAGCCTAGCTGGTATGTTGCAATCGACCCCCTGGTTATTGCGAATGAAGGCAGCGTTACAGAAAACTGGGATACAAGTATCATAAGCAGAAAAGTTGCTCCGCTGAAGAGCAAAAGTTGGGAGTCGTAGACAAGTAGCATGGCAAATCTCTCCCTCATTCCCGTGCCTTTTCCGGACGGCGATTTCCTGTCGCTGACAAGTATATACAGAACGGTGAATTGCAAAATCAGTGTTACGTCCACCAGAAGGAAAATCCAGACTATGCCGAACTGGAACAGCTGCGACCCGGTCAGTGGACCAACGGCCCATCCCGTGTTTGCAAGTATCCTGTAAATTGAGTACGCCCTGCTCCTCTGAGCAGGAGAGGTCACGTCCGCCACGTATGCATTGGCGGCCGGAAATATTATCGACCCGGAAATGGATGTGAGTATAAAAAGTGCAATTACTGGAACGACTCCGGCTCGATCCAGAAGGAGTATGATGATGGACGTGTAAATGACAATGCCGGATGCGCTGCCGAACAGAAGTGAAAAACGTCTGCCGCGGAAATCTGCCAGATAGCCTCCGAATATCTGAAAGAAAACACCGCTCACTGCAAGCATGGCGAATATGAGACCAACCTCGTAGATAGGCACCTTCAGCTCCCTGTTGAAAAATATTGCCATGAACGGCCAGGTTGCACCGAAACCGATGGACCTTATCATGACAGCGAAGCCGATGGACCACAGGGGCCGGTTGTCGAGCATAAGTTCATCGCGCAGAGCCGGCATATAGCACACCTGAATTTTCAATCTCCAATGGCTGACAGACTGGCGCAAAAACTTATCGGTGTCTTTAATCTTTGTAAGCTGTTACTCTCTGAAGCTTCGGAGCTTTAGACCGTGGTAATGTGTTGCCAGCATTAGCAGCCGCAACAACGGACCTGCTGACCGCAGTCATGTTCCAGAAGTTGAGGAACACGGCAAAATTAGCTTCACCCCTCAAAACAGCAGGAAACGAATTTGAAACAGGATCATTCAGGCATGCTTATCTCATTTATCCAGAGCACGTGAAATATTCACTGCCGGTGTAATGCGGGACAATTGCAATGCCGGGTATGCCGGCTGGTTTCATTTACGATCTGAGCTGGTGAATCGCCCGGAGTTTCGGGCATACCTGCTGTCTCTTCTGACGGTTGTCCTCACCCATATGCCATTGAGATCCTTAAAGTGGTTGATACGCATACACCGACACGGTTTTTCACAAGTTCAGGAATTTCGTATACTTCGTATAAGACAGAAAGGCAATGGCCATGATGAGAAAAACAAGATGCCCTGCTTCATTTTTCCTGCTGAGTTTTAGGATGGGCCCGTCATCAAACCAGATGTATCATCGGAGTCTGCATAGACATGGAAAGCACAGGCAAATATTATGCGGCTGATAAGACCAAAGAGGCGCGGGAACGAACATTACAACGATGTGACAAGCAGGCTTCAGTCAGAGCACCGCATGGAGTACAGCGGTAACGCCGGTGATAATGAACTGAACCGCCAGTGCAGCGAGCAATATCCCCTCAATTCTGGAGAATGCCATCGCCCCCATCCTTCCCATTCGCCTGAAGAGAGGCTCGGAATAAACAAGCGCAACGTAGGATGCAACAACTGTTATCGCTATTGAAACAAGCACAAAAATGGCGTCCAGAACACCTTTCGCCTCACCGAAGAAGATTATCACCGTTGTTATGGCACCTGGTCCTGCAAACAGCGGTATTCCGAGGGGCACGATACCAACGGATTCCCTCGCAAGCGCTTCATCTTCATCCTCCTTAGAGGCTTTGGTCCTCGGATTTTCACCCTGCAGCATCGAGAAGGAGGTTGTAAAAAGAAGTATGCCACCCGCAATCTCGAATGCAGGAAGTGTTATTCCGTAAATTGCGAAAATGAATTTACCAAAGAGACCGAAAAGTATCAGTGCACCGAGTGTTATGTAGATCACCTTCATAATCACCCTCTTCTTCATTGCACTGTCATAACCTGCTGTGAGCGTCTGGAAAAATGGCACGTTTCCGATTGGGTTCACGACAACGAATATCGCAGCGGCGGATGCGATAAAGAATGCAATGTCTGCCAACAGCTTCCGACTCCTGACAGTTCCCTCTAATCATTGCCTGGATTAAAAACTGTTGAAACTTCGGCTGGCAGTATCATCCGATCATACAGGCATTTCGAACGTCTTTCTGAATATCGAGATGTAACCAGAATGACCGAGGGTGTCAAAACTGTGTCTGCTTGCGCCCTCATTGATTTCCAGCTTTCTGAAAATGCTTTCAAAGCTGACCTCATGGGAAAAAACAGTTCCGGCTGAGGAAACGACGGTTCTTTCCGTCTGATTTATAGTGGGGACATATATCGCAAGAATACCTCCTGTTTTAAGGATTGAGGATGCGGCAGAAAACACATTCCAGGGATCCGGAATATCAACGGCCATGGCATCCACCTTTCTTCCTAAGGATACGTTCCTGATGTCTCCGAGCACCGGATACCATGACGACGACATGCCTGATGCGTGGACGTTCCTTGATGCTATGCTGAGATGTTCTTTCCTGTTGTCGAAGCTAATGACCCTTCCTGTCGGGTATACCGCCTTGAGGAGAGAGAGTGCCAGACTTCCGGAACCGGAACCTCCCTCAACCACTGTGGAGCCGCACCCGATGCTCAGGTGGTGCACTATCAGGGCGGCATCCTTTGGCATTATTATCTGCGGTCCCCGGTAAATAGAGGAAAGGACATCTTCAATTGTCGGCGGAAGCAGTCTGAACTTTTTACCTGCAATTTGCACTTCGTCCCCATCACTGAATTTTACAAGCCTGTCAATGCTGACCACGCCCAGCCCGCCGATCTTCACACTCCCTCTGTCTCCCTCGAAAAGAAATTTACGGCCTCTTTCGTCGACGAGCATTCTAAGAACCACAGCAATTCCCTGCCTTCCCTGTCGGGTGAATGTTCTCCTCCATTAAAATAGACGGCACGGAAGTGCCAGTAAAGTGTCATGCCGCACTGACAAACGATGACATTCCTTTTGCCATTATTTTAATACAACACTGCGAATTGTTAGCCGGTGTCTGAATGTCGATGCTCAACAATTACATAACAAAGGAGACTTCAAGGGCGAAGTCCAGAAAAGATGTGCCGGCAAAAGAAATGAACGGACTCCTGGCTCATGTTTCGAATTACATTCCATATCACAGGAAATATGTCTGGGACGCAAATATCAACGGCATCATTGTGAGGTATGTGGGGAACAGCGAGCACCAGTATGACTTCTGGAGGGAAAACTGGTGGCCGGCACCGAATAATAGGGATGTGCTTCCGCACGCATTCATGTACAGCGTCGTGGGCGTTCCTGACATGGAGCCTCAGGCTTTCTACTCGCCGGAACTCAACACTTCCCTGTTTGTGAATACCGAATATTACGGGCAGGCAAAAAGCTGGGCACTCGGTATGGCTGCGGCAATTCTCGAGAGACATTACAATACGCACTCCATTCATGGTGCCTGCGCCGAACTGGGTGGAAGAGGGGTAGTAATCGTTGCTCCTACGGGGACTGGTAAGACAACTCAGGTCAACAGGCTCTTTCAGCATCCCAACGGAAAGGTTGTCGGAGACGACTGGGTGTACATTGAGCATCCCCCCGGACTCAGGGACGGCAAGGACCACACTTTTATTGTAAGGCAGCCGGAAAGAAGGCTATATGTCAGAACAGAGAATGAGGAGAACGAGCCTTGGCTCAGACCAATTCTCGACGGCTGCAAGTGCGAGAACGTGGTAATGAGAAAGCAGGACTGCCAGAATCAGTCATGCTGGGACAGATGCGCCAGGGGCGAGCGAAAGTGTGTTTTTGACGAAGGAAGGGAGTGGTGTTTCTATGCCTTTGCAAACGCCAGGGCACTCCTGCCCAGGGAATGGATGAAGGGGGAGGAGAAAGTGGGGGATTTTGCAACGCTTAATCTCCTTGTGCTTCTCAGGAGGGACAGCACATCGCCTGCGCAGGTAAACCTGGATCCTGATGAGGCCGTGAGGGTTCTCCTTGAGGGAAAATACATGATAAGACCGGGTGCAGGACCGAAAGAGAAGTGGGGAACCATTGCGCAGGAGGCCTGGTACAACCCCTATCTCCTTGTCAGGGACGACAGGAGGCAGGAAGAATTTTTCAGGAGAGAGGTGGAATCTTCCAGATGCGTACTCCTTAACACTGGGGTAGAGGGCATCATGCAGACGCATGACAGAATAGTAAAGGAGCTGAAGGTTCAGGATCGGGACTAACTTAATTCAGAATGCCGTCTCAGTTGCTATTCTCTTCAGAGGCTGACCGCATTTGAGACACTGGACATCGTAAAATGAAACTGCCGTATTGCAGCCGGGGCATCTCGGGAGTCCCTGGGACAGATACGCCAAATCGTCCTCAGCGGCGGAAACAGCAGCCTTTGCGGCCGGTTCAGAGCGCGGCGCTGGTTCTGCAGGCGGGCTGTTAACCGTTTGAGGACTGAATACCGCAGTGTTCACCTCATAGTCCGGTTTCCTGAAGTTTCCAGCTGGGATTTTGCGCCATCTTGACCAGAACAGATAGAGGGGGAAAAATGCAGGCGAGAAGAAAAAGACAGCTATGGCCCATGCCCTGCTGTAAGAAAGAAGGAATGCATCGTTATATGTCCAGATTGAGAGTGACAGCGAAACTATTACCCACAGCACAATGAACAGTTCGAATAAAGGAGACATACCATCCCTTGGTACCTTAATCATAAACTGTTTATTTAATTTTAACTGATTTTGACTGACAGTCGTCAGACAATAAGACGGGAAGGCATTGCCTCATACGCCGACATAGTGCAGCGAATGCAGAAAGATGAATAAAGAGCAGGCAAATGCAGAAAAGGTCCGAAACCGGCGCGGAACGCTCCTACCTGCCAATATAAACATAGCGAATTCAAAAACATTAAGAATGTAGACAGATAATGCAATAGGACAATTACGTATTTATGAATGGCTGCACAGGCGATAAACTTGAATGAAATGGATATAACGATAAGACTGGGCGCGGCGGCAGGGGACGGCATACAGAGTGCCGGTGAGATAGTCACAAGAATGCTTTCGAGAAGCGGACAGTATGTTGTGACATATAACGGGAACCAGTCCCTCATAAGAGGAGGGCATGTCTGGTTCCACATTCATGCAGGAAATTGGAGGGTCACGTCCCTCGGCTATGGAATAGACTATCTGCTTGCGCTTACACAGCTCGCATTTGACGAGCATGTAGGCAGGATAAACAGAGGCGGCGCCGTCATCTACGATCCAAAGTTTGTCAAGGCGGGTCCTGTTCCAGAGGGTGTTACTCCCGTTCCTCTTCCGCTTACCGAAATCGCACTCAAATATGACAAGAGACCGCTAATGAAGAACACGGTCGGAATAGGAGCTATTGCAGGCATACTCAACATTGACAGGCGAATACTCGAAAATGTGATCAGGGAACAGTTTGCATCGAAGCGCCCGGAAGTTATCGAGGGCAATGTAAAGGCCGCAGTGGAGGGGTATTTGAAGACAGAGGTGGATTTCGTACCGACAAAGACACTCGAATTCGATTACAGCATTAGAAGGAAATACACACATGCGAATTTTGCTCTTGCTGCCGGTGCAGTCAATGCAGGATGCAGATTCTACGCTGCCTACCCGATGTCTCCAGCGAGTCCGATACTGCATTTTATGGCCTATAATGCCAAGAAAATGGGCATATCTGTTCTGCTTGCTGAGGATGAAATTTCAGCAATAGGGTCGACTATCGGTGCAGCATTCACAGGCGCGAGAGCGATGTGCGGAACGAGCGGCGGAGGATTCGCCCTTATGCAGGAGGCTTTTGGAATGGCGGCGATGAACGAAACACCGATCGTGGTTGTGGACGTTATGAGGGCAGGACCTTCTACGGGATTGCCTACCAAGACCGCCCAGGGGGATCTGAACATGATGCTTGGCATTTCGCAGGATGACTTTCCGCGCGTCATCATTGCTCCGAGGAATCCGGAAGAAACATTCAACACGATGTCAAGGGCGTTCAATATTGCTGAAAAATATCAGGTTCCGGTTATCGTCCTCCTAGACTTCGGCATAGGCGACGGAGGCTATTCCACAATCGAGAACCTGAATTTCGATGAAGACATTGACAGAGGCAAACTCATCGCAGACGTGGAAAAGAATGGCTCTGCCTGGTTCAGGAGATATCAGCTTACAGAAGACGGCATTTCCCCGCGTGTCCTTCCAGGAACACCCAATGGGATGTTTGTTGCGAAAACCGATGAACATGACGAGTACGGACACGATCTTAGCGATGTGGAAGCGGGACTCGCGAGTGCAGTCGATATGAGAATCAAGATGATGAAAAAGAGAATGGGGAAGCTGAACGGCATAGCCGGCGAGATGAAATTACCCGAAATTGCCGGGCCGAAAGATGCTGATCTGTCCATTGTGTGCTGGGGAAGCACATCCAATCCTGTGCGTGAAGCGCTCAGGACGCTCTGGAAAGAGGGTTTCAGCGTCAACTCCATAGAATTCACGGATATCTTCCCGCTCCGATGGAGCGAAATTTCTGCCATGCTGCACAGTGCGAAGAGGCTGCTCGACATAGAGGCGAATTATACCGGACAGATGGCCGGACTCATTGCGAGGGAGACTGGGACGATAATAGCAGATCGCTTACTCTCCTACTCGGGGGAACCGATTGAGCCTGCTGAGATCGTAAACAGGATTAAAGAACTTTTGAAAACGAAGGCGAGTTAAATGTTGGAAAAACAATTGATAGATCTGAAAACATTTGAAAGCGACATAAGACCGGACTGGTGCCCCGGATGCGGTGATTTCGGTGCGCTGTCTGCCGTCAAAAATGCGCTCGCAGGACTCGGAATAGAGCCGCACAACGTCCTGATCTCCTCGGGAATAGGGTGCTCATCGAATTTTCCCGGTTATATAAGGACATACGGCCACCATGGCCTTCATGGAAGGCCTGTTCCTGTTGCAGTCGGCGCAAAGATAGCCAACCCTGCGCTGACGGTACTGGCAATTGCGGGGGACGGTGATGAATATGGTATCGGTTTCAATCATGTTGTGCACGCTGCGAGACGGAACCATGACATAAAACTCCTTGTGCTGAATAATGAAATATACGGGCTGACAACGGGTCAGCTTTCACCCACTTCCAAACTTGGCCAGAAGACAAAAACTACGCCGTATGGCAGCAGCATTTATCCGTTGAATCCCCTTTCCTCCCTTCTAGGGATAGGTGCGACATTTGTCGCGAGAGGATTTTCCGGCCAGGTCAAACCGCTCACACGAATGATAGAGGAAGCAATACACCATCGCGGTTTTGCACTGGTGGACATTCTGAGCCCATGCGTTACCTGGAACGACATATATGACGAAATCAGGGCGAAAATGTACGATCTTGATTCAGTGAAGCACGATTCTTCCGATTTCAACGCCGCAATGAGCAGGGCTCATGAGAGCGAAAAAATACCGCTGGGCATCTTCTACAGAAGAGAGGATTTGCCGACTTTTGAGGAACAGCTGAAACAGACAAACGGAGGCATTGCTCCGGTAAGTGGCGTCAGGAAGTTCAATGAAACCGAAAGAAATCTGGCGCTTTCACTGTTCGAGTGATAAACAGTATATCTCATTTAGTAATACGCATCCACCCTCCGCAGGGGAAAAAGATTGAATTACCGTTACAAGGCAGCACTGCTTGACTTCGACCTCACGCTTGTCGACATGTCTGATATTGTTGACTGGAAATCAGCCGGCATTGAGGTTGGCAGCATTCTTCTCAGAAACGGCTTTGACATCTCCGGACTGAAATACCTGCCTGTAAGCCTGCTCAGGGAGTCGGCAAGATTTGACAGCGGTCCCGAAAGGACAAGGAAGGAAAGATGGTCTGAGGCATCTCACAAACTGTGCGTTTACGAATGCAGAGGGGCTATGAGAGCTTCCATGAAAGACGGATGCATGGACCTTCTGAAATACCTGAAAAACAGGAAAATAATGACAGCCATAACAAGCTCCAACTGCTGCGAGGCGATAAACAGCTGCCTCAGGAGATTGGATCTTGACGGTTTTGTCGACATATCAGTTTCCAGGGATGATGTGCTGTGGGAAATGAAGCCAAATCCAAGAGCGGTTCGGATTGCGCTTGAAACGCTTTCTGCCCGCCCTGAGGAGACATTCGGACTGGGCGACAGCGTTGTGGACATAAGTGCCTTTCTCGCATGCGGCGTAACGCCGTTCGGTATAACTGGCGGAATGGCGGCTTACGATGAACTGGAGGAGGCCGGGGCTGAGAAGGTATTTAATTCACTTTTTGAAGTCATTAACGAACTCGATCATCCTACAAGATAAACTTCATCCTCATCTGCGTCGAATCTCAGAAGTTCTGCATATCTTGCCCAGTTTGTCAGTGTTGTGAAAAGCAGGTCAGGATGCATCGACTTCATGGTGTCTGAAATATATTTCATGACTTCGGTCCTCTTCATCCGGTGTTCCGAAGATGTCCGTAGCTTTTCGATTAGTTTTGAAAAACTTTCAACCTTCAGCATCTGCTCCCTGAGGATGTCCTTCCTATTCTGAATGTCGGCCTTCAGGAATGCCCTACCTGCATCGGTGAGTCTGACATCCCCTTCTGGGGTGGAGATGAGACCTAGCATTTCAGCACTTTCGATGGCCGGATAGATCTCATCGATTTCCAGGTCAAAATCATCAGCGAGTACAGAAGCGTTCACGTTTCCATCAAAATCATTTACGGCTTCCAGGAGCCCAATAATTTCACTGACTCCTGCATGCGGATTGGGCAAATTCTCTTTACCTCTTGCAATTCTTCACATATCCTGCCTTTATTTTAATGGTTTCGCAGGCTTTGCTCCTAAATTCATCCGCTTCCGAATGAATTTCGGTGCTTCCCACCATTTGCTCCCCGGATTACCTGTTCAGTCATGCAAACAGGATTCCGGTTCACTGCTTCACCTGGCTGGTCTATTGGAATGGATCGTTTCAGACATATCTGACCCCCTGGCAGTGATGTTAATGCACGCATTCAGATCGAGGTCTATGCTTGATGTTTCTGACACTACCACATCCGAAGATCTATGCGGTTCACAATCAGAAATAACCATCCACCACCAGTGATAAGCTCTATTTAATGGCTGAAGAAATGATGTGTGACAGCACCGAGGACAGGAAAGTGTATCTGCAACCAAGCTTGCAGCATCTGGTATGACGGCCGGTTCACCAGCATCAAGATCTAGTCCATTCGCAACAGCAATCACCGATATGATGGCGAGACAGCGCGGAATTGCTGTGCAAAACATAGACAATGCCTTCCGAAGTCTCCATGACTACATTTGCGGCATTTGTCCACCCGTATGTCACCGCCCAAACGATTGAACTTCGATAAGAGGTGTTAAGTCCATTGTCATTCAGGATAAGAGTGCCGTTGGAATGCGACAGAAGAAGGTGCTGAATTACCCAGGCCTCCCATATCGAAAGATGTGATGCCTTAACAACAAGTCCTGCTGTTGTTTTGACATGAACAATTTCGCCTATTGTGAAGTTGCCGTCATAGACCTTCGAAACAAGTGTCTGGGAAAGGAGATGGGGCGGATACCTGTATGGAGGGCAGATGAATTGTTCCCGGTAATACCTGTAATTGCAGGTGTACCTGTTGTAGTGCTGGAATTCATACTCGACACCCTGGATGCCTGCAAATCCCGTTGTCAGATTCTGCGCGTAGCTGTGGTTGTCTAAGAGTTCCGAAATGCCTTGCGGGATGGCATCCGTTCCACCTCCTGAGTTGCCAACAGTTACGTTTGCCATGTGAGAGAAGGATGGCTGCGTGCTCATTGTCGTTGTTATCGATCCAGAAGGATTGGCGTAGACCTGGTTTGAATTGAAATTGATTGTGTCATTCTGGATGTAAACGCTGGCGGCAAGAACTATCTGTGAATTGCCCTGGTCTGCATTCCTGCCCATGTGCACGCCCGGCAACGGAAGTGTTCCGTTCGCATAGGTCGTCCTTTCCAGCGTGTTGCTTGTGGTGCTCGGATAGGTGTAGTAGTATGCCCAATGGCAGCTATCGGGTGAGGGAACGGCAGAGGCGGGAGTTCCCGCATAAGAATGGGACAGGTCTCCGTTTGCAGAAGCATTGGCAGATATGACCTGTATGGGTACAGAGGGAAAGACAAGCGTCAGGCTGAAACCTCGTCCGTCAGTGATATCTGAGAATAGTTCGAAAGACTGACATTGCTGCCGCCAAACCAGCTCTCCAGTCCCGTTGATGCGAGAAGCGTGCTGTTTGAGAGCACTGTGCTGTTTGCGCTGACAACGGACAGGCTGAAAGGATAGAAAGGAATGTTGTTGTAGTACTGGTAGAGCAGCATGCTTCCGTTCAGCACGACTGTCTTGACCGCCTCGACTGTGAGTGAAGGGTAGTTCGTTCCCGTGTCCGGTGAGAGAAGGGACATCCATTCCTTTGCAATTGAATTGAACTGTGTCGACAGGAAGAACTTGCCGGTCGAGGCGTTTCCAGGCAGCATCGTTGAATTCAGCAGCTCATCGTTGACACTGTTGTTCCACTGATTGCCCTGGGCAATGCTGTAGAAGCTAAGTCCTGTCTTCGCGAATGCCGAGGGGACGGCAGAGAAAATCTGCACATTGATGGTTGTGTTGTTGGCAATGCTGTCTGTCGGGCTGCCTGAATTCACAACCATTCGCGGACCGAAATAACCGGCAGGCTTGGGTTTGGGCCGTGAAACACTTCTCCGGCTGTACACATGAAGGGCATATCCTGCTCCTGCAGCCATGATGACAACAGAGGCGATAACGGCAAAAAGCTTCATGAGTCTTGTATGCGCCATCTCAATGCATCAGCACTCTACCCTATCGGCATCGTGAATGTCAAGTCTTTCGTGTCAAAAAACGTGATGGCACTTGCCGTTTTGAGATCGTTGCAGCAGGACAGTGAATTCATCAGACAATACGAATTCTTTTATCACACGGGCATTTTGATTGCACTCACCGGTTTACTGTACAAAGGGCGAAATGCCACCCTTCACTGCAGCCATCTCGGATGATACGAGCACTTCTGTCAAACCACAAATAACGGCACTGACGAATTGTTAAATTGAATATTTGGAAACAAACTGAATGCTTCTCCACCAACTCCCTGTAAACGGCAGCTGACAGTCTGTTGCGGGATGCTATACCCTCCTTCAGTGTCCTGTCAATGGCAGTGTTCACCATGTCCCTGAAGTCGCCATCAGGCAGCAAATCCTTTCAAATGGCACAAATCCTTACATGATCGGCTTGAACGCCATCACAAGGGACCAAATGATATTCGGGTATGTAGGTAGGAGCAAAGCGGGTTTCGCAAAAAAATTTATCAGCTTCGCCGGATTGATAACAAATTCCTTATCACTGAATGAAATTACCTACCCGAATCACATTGCCCGAGAAGGATCAAAACCTGACGGTTCGCGACAGGATCATAATTCACATTTCCGAAACGACAGCGAAAGCAGGTGGCAGAAAAGAGGAATACCTCCTGACTCAGGACGGCATTTCAGATTCACTGATGCTCAGCAGAGCCCATGTCGCCATTGAACTGGAAAGAGGCTCCTCGAAGGGACTCTTTTACAGCGATCTGGCAAGAGTGAAGGGAAACAGCAGAGAAACCAAGATTTACCTTTTGACTTCACACGGAAAGGAGTATGCCGAACGCCTGTACATGCGAATTGAACAGAAGAGGCTCATCGATAAGGCGGTGGCTTATCCTGGAAGGGTGTCGGCAGACGAAGTGCTTTCAAAGATGGACAAGCGAGATATTATCAAACTCTGCATGCTGCGTATTGCCGGTACACCGCTTGACAGACACCTCCTCCACGTCGACGGAAAGCTTCCATTCACAGTGAATGCAGGAGGAAACAAAATATCCCTGCTTGAATCGTCAGGTAGTGCAATAGACGCGATCTTGCAGGATAAGGGTATCCGCAATCTCTGCCTTGGTGCAATGGCCGACTACTGCCTGGAGGCAATGGATTACGCTGGCAGAATGAAATACCTTCTGATGTGCCGGCGTCATTCTGAAGCGGAGAGGACGGCTTCATTCCATCCGAACGAAATAGAAGCATCACAGGATGCGGATCTGAAAAACGTCATAATCGATTTTATGCCATCGTCTGGTGGAATGAAAAATATCAGGAAAATTGCCGCAAGAATCTGCTTATCCGAAGAGCGCAGCGGGCAGGTTATTAAGTTGTTCGGTGGAACAGGCGGCGAGGGATTTGAACAGGACCTCACCATGGCTGAAGCGCTGGCGATGGAGGGGGAGATTAAAAGAGCAATGGACATGATAGGTGGTATTGATTCTGGCAGAGCTCATCACAATGTCTCGCAATTTCATCGGATAAGGGCCAGGATAGCAGCCCATTCTCGGGATTATGCACGGGCAAGGGATGAACTCAATATTGCTCTCAGGAACTCAACTTCGACCGGATCAGTTCTTGACTCCAAAATGAATTACGGCCTTCTAGCTAAAATCGAGAGGGAGGAAGGGAATTACAGGGAGGCGGCCAGAATCGAGGCAAAACTTCGAGGCCTGATGGATATGAACGGGAATTAGATTACCGGCATTTTCTGCAGCGCAGACAGATCGCTGAGGTAAAGATCCCGAATATCGCTGAAGCCGTATTTTATCATGACAAGCCTCTCCAGGCCGAGCCCCCATGCAAGGACCGGATGCCGTATACCGAGAGGAGCAAGGACTTCCGGTCTGAACATTCCTGAACCGCCAAGTTCCATCCACCTGCCGTTGTAGAGAACATCTATCTCCATCGAAGGCTCGGTGTACGGGAAGTAGCCAGGGCGCAGCCTGAATTTATCAAATCCCATTTTTCTGTAGAATTCGGAGAGGACATTGCATAGCATGTCGAATGACGCACCTTTTTCCATCAGAATACCCTCTATCTGATGAAATTCGGACAGATGGGTGGAATCCATGGCTTCATGCCTGAATATCCTGCCGACCGCGAATGCCTTTACCGGCTGCTTCCTGTGATTTGCCAGATATCGTATCGTCGCAACTGTCGTATGTGTCCTCAGCAGCATTTTTGATGCTTCATCCTCGCTCCACCGGTATCCCCATCCGGACGAACCTGTCGAGCCGCCTTGCTCATGTGCAGAGCGGATTCTTGACGCAAGTTTCCGTTCGATTTTCCAATGGGATGGGTTAGAGAGATAGAACGTATCCTGCATGTCCCTTGCAGGATGGTCCTGAGGTGTAAAGAGTACGTCCATGTCCCAGAATGCAGACTGGACAACATCGTCTTCTATTTCAGTGAAGCCCATTTCGGCAAAGACTGTGGATACCTGGTTGATCGTGCGAAGGAGCGGATGGTGTCTCGGACCCCCTATAACTTCAACCGGCGCCTTGAGATCGTATGGCCTGAAACGCAGGTTTTTCCACTTTCCTGTCTTCAGCAGTTCGCTGGTAAGCAGCGATACGTCTTCTTCGAATGTAAGGCCCTCCGAAACAGCCATCAGCCCCTTTTCAATGAGGCTTACCTCTCTGACTATTCTGTCATGCTCCTTGACAAAATCACGACGTGACAGCAGTTCCCTCAGTACCTTCCTGTTTCCGTCATTCTCCTCTACTTCTCCCCGTTCCAGATGTTCGAGAAGCAACTCATCCTCGGCGGGGCTAAGAATCGCTTTCCTGCCCTCCTCCGTGATTATCAGTTTCCTGTTGCTGTCAATTGATGCCCAGTTCCTTCGTCTCAGCCATCCAACCGCGACAGGGACAAGTTTCGAATCTCCCAAACGCAGTCCGAGCTCATCAAGTCCAACAGATCCTCTGGCTATCTCCTCAAGCGCTATCCTCTCCGGAAGGCGTTGATGCTTTGCCTCCTCTTTGAGGGTGTAGAAACGCATCACTTTCTCGTCGACACGCACATAACCCTTGGCCTTCAACCAGTTGAGCGCATTCATGAGTTCAGTTGGATTCCTGAAACTGGCCACTGCCGATATCTGCCCGAGTGATGCGTTTCCGCCAAGTCTTGAAAGGGCAGAGAGTACCTTTTTTTCCGAAATACTCAGGCTTTCCGCACCGCCTGCCGAAGATGGCACCATATCACCCTTCCTCCAGTCCCTTTGCGCTGAGCATGAAATCATCCACAATCTCGGAGGCACGTTCCCTGTTCTTTCTGTGTTGAGTCATGAAAAGCTTCACCTTTGACAGAAGGTTCGCCTTGCAATCGCCACAGAGCAGGGCGCCGCTCCTGCAGTCCTCTTCAATCTTCTTCAGTTTTGCCGGATCAGGTTCGAAAAGAAACTCATAATGGTGATAGACCGGACAGATGTCTGGGTTCGCGCCAAGTCTTCTCTGCTCCTCGACCGTTGCCCTGCCGCCCGTAAACGCGTTCATTATCTTTTTCGTGATTGCAGCATCCGTGTCGGTTGTGTATATCGCAGCCTCCCCGGTGCTTGACATTTTGCCTCCCGTCAGACCTGGAAGCATCTTGCAGTGTATAAGCGCGGGTTTAAAGTAGCCCAGTGCGGGGGCCACATCTCTTGTTACCCTGAAATGAGGATCCTGGTCAATGCCGCATGGAATAAGGCAGGGCACGTTTTCGCCCTTAAGTTCTGATTCGAGGAAGGCCGGGACTGACTGAATAGATGTGAAGAATATGGATCCTATATTTGTGCTGTTGTCGAAGCCGAACACGGCCTTTGCGGTTGAAAACGTAACTCTCTTCGAAACCTTCAGAGCTGTCCTGTAGAGTAAGGAGATATCCTTAGTGTCGATGACTATCTTGGTCCTTGCAGGATCGAAACCAAGCGCAATAAAATCAAGTATGTTGTCAAAGGTCGATTTTCGAGTGTCTTCGAGCGTCAGATTTTCCTTGAATAGAAATTTTTCATCATCCGTCATCTGAAAATACAGTTTTGAATTGAAAGCTTCCTGCATCTGTCTGGTGAAAATCCAGGGTATCATGTGGCCAATATGAGTGCCGCTTGACGGGCCCCTTCCTGTGTACAGATAGAACCTCTTCCCTTTCTCATAATTGAGGAGTATCCAGTCAAGATCCCGATGGGAATAAAATATTTTCCTCTGCAGGAAAATATTATTCTCTCCACCTGGTATCCTCCTTATCAAGTCCGCCGTAATATAGGAAGTGCCAAACCGGCTCACCAGTTTGTCATAATCGACTTCGCCACGCACCTCCCATGGCGTGACAACAAAATCACCAGTCATCTACAGCACCATATACACTTTGTGGAAGAAAGTAGAATCGGTCATAAACTTTGCCCTTTCACCGATTCCGGACTATACGCGATTGCGCTGGCCATGTTTAATCCCCTTTATACGCTGAAGCAACGCCACAGCAGGTCGGAATAAGTCCGATATACCAGAAGTTGCGCTTCCACGGTGATTTCAGGCATATATGGCAGCGTCAGCCTGCTTTAATACTCCCTCCAGACATGTTCAGGATTCTCCCGCTCGGTATATAAATGGATAAGTGCATTCGGGCAGAAGTGAGCAGAACACAGAACATGCTGAAAAGCGCGGACAGGTATTCGCGCGTCAGGCTGGTGGATGGAATTGATCTCGATGCAGTGCAGTCTTCCAGGATATGCATCATAGGAGCGGGTGCGCTCGGGAATGAGGTTGTCAAAAACCTGGTGCTCTATGCTCCTTCTCAGATTACGGTCGTTGACAGGGACGTGGTTGAAACTACAAATCTTGGGCGCTGCTTTTTGTTCAGCAGGGCGGACGCGGATAAGTCCAGAAGCAAGGTAGAGGTCGTGCGTTCAAGAGCGAGAGAGATTAATCCTGACTGCAACCTGCGGGCAATGCGTACGGATGCGGAGCGACTGAATTACACCTTCTTTTCAAAATACACCCTCGTAATAGGGTGTGTTGATTCGGTGAAAACGAGGCTCCATATCAACTCAAACTGTTTTTTCGCCGGAACTCCCTACGTCGACGGCGGCATAGACGGCCTGATCGGACGCGTGCAGGTCGTTATACCACCTGCAGGTGCCTGCTATGAGTGCACCGTGAATGGCAGCCACCTGTCTACGATTGACCGCACATACACGTGCACGGGCAGAGAAGCGAATGCCTACTCCCGGCACATTGGCTCGGAGCCGTCTATTCCGGGAATCATAGGATCTGTCCAGTCTCTTGAGGCCATAAAGATAATTTCAGGCATCAGGCAGAACGGCGTTCTTATGATGTTCGACGGAATGACGACCAGCATTGAGGAGATTGTGGCTGAAGTGAATCCAAATTGTCAGAACCATGGAAGGATATAAATGAAAACTATGAAACTGAGCGTAAGAAATACGCAAACGGGAAACAGTGCACTTATGGAAGTAGACAACTCCACAAAACTGCAGGAAGTTCTGGACAGTGCAGTGGAGTTCTGGGAATTGCCTGATGAACCTTATCTAATGAAGGTGGGAAAGAAACTTGTTTCGGCATCTAAAACCGTTTCGGAAGCAAGCCTCAATGACGGTGATACGATCGACCTTCTTCCCGATCCCGAGGGAGGACAATGGCAATCCCTTTAGAATTGCTGAAGAGAAGGTTGAGAAACGAACTGAAAATGCTGGAGGGGATACAGGGCGCAGAATTCGAATATAGCGATGAGCCAGGCATGAACTTCCCTTATACTATCGATGTCCGTCTTACAGGTGTGAGGGGACTGGACCGCATGAAAGACGGGAAGATTGTGGAAAAGAGCGATCACCGCTTCAGAATTGTGGTATTCAGGGACTACCCTGTGCTGAAGCCAGGCATAATATGGCAATCCGGAATATTCCATCCGAATATCAGCACGCCAGAGAATGGAGGAATCGTATGCACGAAACTGCTTCAGGAATGGAAAACGGAAAGAACGTTGAATTCACTGATTGCGGGAATCGCTCATCTTGTCGAAAATCCAAACCGAAAGGAGCCGCTCGGCTTTGAAAGTTGCGAATCCGCAGTAAGATATTTGACGGAAATTGAGAAAAATGCCAATTGAAGTACACAGCGGATACGAATTCAGAATGGCTGAGGAGGAAGAACCGGGCTGCTGTCAGCACGGCCCTTCACCGGTTCCACGGGATATACATGTTTTTCTTTGCTCGGAGGCCTTAAGGAAGGCGATTGCTAGCGCCAGGACCTCCTTTTCCGAGGGAAAGGAAGCACTCGGCTATCTGCTTGGAAGACCATTCCTTTCCGGAGGGAAAATGAAGATACGGATATCCGGTGTCGTTGAACTACCGGCAATCGCAACTGCACACCATGTCGAAATAGACAGGGACACCGGAGACAATTTTGAGATCGGCATCAGAGATGGCGAACTTATTGTCGGATGGTATCACTCCCACACTGGCCAGGGCTGCTTTCTTTCCTCAACCGATACAAGGACACATCAAAGATGGTTCACGCAGGCATATTCAGTTGCACTTGTCATTGAAGGGTCTGACGGGAACTTTGAAGTCTTCGCTTCGAAGGGTAACATGTTTTACAGCCCTGCTTACTGCATATTTGACGAAAAATAGGTACGGTCTTTCAGCAAAGGAGGGATTCCGGATATGCACTCGGACTGAGGAACGACTCAGCCAACCTTTTCCCTGACTTCCTTGGTGACCTGTCTGGAAAGCATCCTTTCGAATATTACTTTCATGTAAATTGCATCATGTTCGAGCAAAGGCGATGATGAAATCACTGTCATTTCGTAGTTTTCATCTACTATTAATTCGGCGAGTGGTTCGAATCTAAGGTCCCCCCTTTTGATCGGTGTGAGCCTCAGTTCATTTCCACCATGATGTTCGACACCTGAGAATGAAGTGTAAATCAGTCCTTCCGAAACCTTCTGGGCTCTGGATATTACTCTTCTGAAATCCTCCTGTTCCCTGAGCGAGCCGCCCTCGCGTGAATGAAGATGAGCGAAATTGATTACAGGAACTGTTCCCTTTACCCTCTTCACTGTGTCTATTACTTCATCAAAACTTCCGAACACTTCCTGCCTGCCGCTGGTTTCAAGGCCAATCGGCGCCCTGAGCTTATTTTCCTTCCACCAGTCCCGAATGTCCCTCAGATTCTTCAATATCAGCTCGGTCCCGGTCTTCTTTCCTTTGCTGCCATAGAAGCCCAGCTGGGTACTGACAACCACACCATCGAGCGCCGCGCAAACCAGCCCGGCCCATTTTATATTATACTTGCTCCGTTCCACCAAATCAGTTTTTCCCGAAAGGTCGACATAGTATGATGAGTGGACCGAAAGCTGAACGTCGTGATCCTTTGCATACTCTGCCATTTCATATAACTCAACATATGAATGGCACAGACCGCTCTCAAGCACCGTCAGAGTGTCGTCGCTGCGTATCTTCTCATCAGGATCGTTAATCGGCTTTGTTCCTTTCCCGCCATGACGATCAATCTGAACAATCATGTCAGTCTCGAGTTCAGCCGGCCGTTTTCCGATTTCCTCATCATCTGGCGAACGTTGCAGTATATTGTTACGTATCATCTGGACTTCAAGGGCTGTCAGCCCGAGCATGTGAACGTCCTCTATGCCGTCGAACAATGTCCTCCCTTTGCAGGAAAGCGGGATTCCAGACGGACCGAAGCGAATCATCTATTCACCTGTTTGAAGAGTCAATTTTTAAGCTGCTCCGGGAGTCAGCGCAACGGTACTCCCATTCTTTTCCACACACGGGTAGAGCAACGGTTGAACCGAAATTGAATTTAGTATAAAAACGATCGACATCAAAAGTTGTAATCAATGGTTTCAGGCAAACACGCACTCTTACAATAACTTTTGCACTTCGCCCGGCCGGGTCATAGACGGAATGTTCCAATGGTGCATCTTACACCATGAAATGATGCATAATCCGGTGTCTTCAGATTTTGAAAATCACTTTCGGCTGATACCAACGACAGATGTTCTGAAACCGCTCTTTCGGAACATACAGACAGAATTGAAGCTGATTTCAGCATGCATTCTGTCCAGCCGCACCCTGCCATGAGTTATCGGGAGGAGAACAGGCATGAGGTAATCAGGAATGCACGTTCCAGCTCGTCCCCGGCGTATCATGGACTAAAAGACAATAGAAGGCTGTGCAACTGTGGGTCAATTGAATTTTCCTTTTGAGATGACTTGGAATACCTGCCGTTCATGAGACATGTGAAAAGTTTATAAAGAGATGCCGTTTAGAGAATGATTCATCCGGAAGCTGAACAAGATGGGCGTAAAGAGCAGAAAGAGAAACGTAAAGACGAATCCTGAACTCAATAGACTGATCGCTGAACTCTTTAACTTATCCGCAAGGGAGAACGCACCTATTTGGAGAACTGTTGCACTGAGACTTGAGGGACCGCTTGCAAACAGGCCAGTGGTTAACCTTTCGCGTCTTGACAGACTTGTCAGCAATGGCGATTCAATCGTAGTGCCCGGGAAGGTACTTGGAAGCGGTGGAATATCCAAGAAAATTACCGTTTCTGCCTACTCTGTTTCCAGTTCCGCAAAAGCGAAATTGGAGAAAGCTGGATGCGAGATACATGACCTGGAAACGCTTGCAAATTCGAATCCTAAAGGCTCGGGTCTGAGACTCATGGCTTGAGGTGGCAGAAATGGCGGTTGTCGATGCGGATGGTGCGATTCTGGGAAGGTTGTCCAGCAGTATAGCAAAGAGACTTCTAAACGGGGAAGAGATTACAATTATCAATGCGGAAAAGGTGTTGATTTCCGGATCCGCTCAAAAAAGTTATGAGGAATACTTTTCAGCTTATCAGAGAGGAAAGGCAATAAAGGGACCGTATTATCCGAGGATGCCTGACGGCATTCTTAGAAGGGCTGTAAGGGGAATGCTCCCCATCAAGACATCAAGGGGCAAAAACGCATACAGAAATCTCAAGGTTTATACCGGCGTACCACGAGTCATAGGGGATGCCAAACCAGAAATCCAGCAGAAGGCGGCCAGGGGCAAAAGATATACGCGGCTTGGTGAAATTTCCAAGTTGCTCGGGGCAAGGGTGAACTGATGTCTGAGATCACACCCGTTCTGACTGTCGGAAAGAGGAAGACAGCAGTGGCAAAGGCTATCGCCCGCATTGGTGCAGGAAGAATTAGGGTAAACAGCATCCCCATTGAAATTCACTATCCTGAAATTGCGAGAAGGAAAATGCTTGAACCTGTTTTGCTGGCTGGTGATAAGGCGAAGGGGCTTGACATTACCGTTGATGTCATGGGCGGCGGCATTATGGGACAGGCGGAGGCTGCCAGAACTGCCATAGCAAAGAGCCTGGTTTCATTCCTAAAAGATGAAGAACTTGAGAAGGTGTTCAGGCAGTATGATCGTTCCCTTCTCATAAGCGACCCAAGAAGGAAACTCCCGAAGAATCCAGCAGGCAGAGGCGCAAGAAAGAGAAAACAGAAGTCATACAGGTGATTTGTTGATAATACCGGTCAGATGTTTCAGTTGCGGAAAAGTGCTCGGGAGTTCATACGAGATTTACATAAAGAGAGTGAAGATGGGCGAAGTACCAAAGGATGTCCTGGATTCTCTCGGCATAAACCGCTACTGCTGCCGCAGGATGATAATTTCACATGCGGACCTCATCGACGAAGTGATACCGTTCCACTGATACCGTTTCATCTTCCTTGCAGGAAGCATTTAAACAGGGTCCGTGGGGTAGCTTGGTATCCTTCCAGCTTGGGGTGCTGGTGACTCCAGTTCAAATCTGGACGGACCCAATTGATTTACTGTCAGGCACAGTCATATTTTGGGCTTTGAATCACTTTCATTCAGCAAAAAGGTCCGTACCCATGAAGGGCTACGGGACATTATTCAAAGCACGGCTGCCTGCCGTCTGACACGGGAGCCAGAAGATGGTACCTGAACGTTGCCAGGAGCCTGCATATAACCCGCCGACGCGTACCTCAGGCCACTTGGAAATTTTAGTAAGTGCGCGAAATCCTGCCAAGGGGCCCTGCCCATATAGAAGGCACATCTGACTGAATATCGAGGAAAACGCCAGCTATTTTCAAGATAACCCCGCCCTGACCATCGTTCCGATGAAACTGCCGCAATCCGCCCTTTAGGTGTCACAACGAGAAGAAGAGACTATATCCACAGCTTGGCAGATTTGAGAATATGCTTCAGCATCAATAGTATGAATCAGTTCAGGCAAACGTCAGGAGAGGGGCAGAATCAGGCACAATGCCGCAATCGCGTTCTCTATGCGGAACTGCTGTTTCCATAACAATTCGTGAGAATGCTGCCGGAGATACCGAAGCAGCCCGGCACGCTGAAGAAAAAGCTAGGAATCGGGATACCAATTTCTTAAATCAGCGGGGTCAGGGATTTAGCCGTAGTGAGTGATCAGTACCTCGACTCTGTTGCAGGAGGATTACTTGACGGCATTACTGAATAATCATGTTTTAAACACACCTTCGCGATTATTCAATAACAACATAATTCTCAATAACAAGTGAAAAGGATTTTCCCTGATCATATGTGTGTGTGCCGGAATCGGCGTACACGTTGATTGTTTGTCCTGAATCTGTCCTTACGGCCACTCTTGTTTGCTCCCCCTCATATCCGGATGATAAAATCGTTACGGGTATACCGCCTTTTTCTGAAATTTTTGCCTTTGAAGGGGAAAAGGCAATCTTCTTTCCATTCAAAAGCATTACATTGTAGCCAATGAGCGTTGCTACCTGTTCGCTTCCTGGATTGTTGAACACCCCGAAAGGGGTGTCCTTCCTTATTATCAGGCCCTCATCAATTACACAGACATCGTCCGCCATGTAAAATCCTTCTCTGCTGTCATGTGTCACAAACATCATTGTAAGACCGAATTCAGATGCGAATCTTTTCAGCTCGCTTCTCAATTCAATCCTCAGGTGGCTGTCGACCGAACTGAAAGGCTCATCGAGCAACAGAAGACGGGGTTCTACGGCAACAGACCGCGCCAGAGCAGTTCTCTGCCTCTCGCCTGCGGATAGTTGATGCGGGCGTCTTGTCAGAAGGCTCTCTATTCGCAGAGAGGAGGCGAGTGAATTTACAACATGTCTGATCTCACTTTCTGCCAACCTCTTCGATTTCAGTCCGTACGCAATGTTGTCAAATACACTCATATTAGGGAAAAGCGCGAGTTCCTGGAATATCATTCCGACATTCCTCTTGTTGACTGGCATTCTCGTAACGTCCTCCCCATCTATCAATATCCGGCCGCTGTCCGGTGTGTCGAAGCCCGCAATGTTCCTCATGAGGGAGGTTTTACCTGAGCCGCTTGGACCCATGAGCGTCATCGTTCTCTTTGCATCCATCTCCAGATTGATGTCTCTGAGCGAAAAATCGCCGTACTTCCGGTTCAGATTTATTATTTCAACGAATGCCAGCTAAACCATCCCCGATGCCCTGAATTGCTGTGAAGAGAACAATGCTTATGAGAAGAAGGAACGCAACTGCTGCGTCGGCAATATGGAAGAGACGAACACTCTGAAGGGAATAGATTTCAACCGTCAGGGAGATGAACCGTGGCGTGGTGAGAAAATTCGTTGCCGCAAACTCGCCGAGGCTGGTTGCAAATCCGAAGAGCATGGCTGTTGAAACAGCTGAATATGCAAGCGGAACCTCAATTTCAAAAAATGCGTTACCGCCCAGAATCACCGATGCTTCACGGAGCCTGAGTGGAATGTTAGAAAATCCGGCAAGAACTATTCTGAAGACCAGTGGAATAGAGACAACACTCTGTGCCATTACAATCAACACCCAGACTGAATCGGCAGGTACAATCGGCGAAAACGCGGCTGACAGCGAAAGTGCCAGAATTATGGCGGAAATTATGAGAGGCATGAACTGAAGCGCATCCATCGGATCGAAGCTTGTCTGCAGCCGTCTGCGGGAGAAAATCCATGACAGAGCGAGGAAGGTTACAGACAGTGCCGTGATAACACCGTAGAAGAGAGAATTAAGCAATGCGCCGAACGTGGTTATGCCGATGGACGAGGCAACATTAGGGCTGAACAGCATTATGAAATTTCGGATCAGCCCGCCATTACCAAAATTCAGTGAAGCTTCTATTACGGCTGAAAATATGTATGTTTCAGCGAGCAGGAAAATTGCCGCATATAACGCACCTGCAAGAAACCATCTGCTGCCTGAGTCTGCTCTCCGGAATTGCCTGGAGGAATATAGATTCTGCATCCTTGATCGGAAAAGGTAGACATAGGCAATTGCTGGTATGAAGAGAAAGGTTACCTGGACCAGACTTATGAATGTTGCATTGCCTATCTGGTCAAGCACCTTTGCGAGAAAATAAATCCAGGTTTCAAGCGTAAAATACCTCTGCCCCCCAATGATGAGCGGCGCAGTGAAGCCGGAAAACGAATAAATGAATGAAAGAAGCGAGCCCCATGCACCGTACGCAATTCCTTCCTTTCCCCATGTCGTTATGAATGTCTTCAGGCGGCCTGCCCCCAGCGATTTTGACGCCTCTTCCAGCTGTGGATCATAGCCCATGACTGCAACCATTGTTGTGAGGACCACCAGAGGAGCATTGAAGAATACATTGACTGCCACGATGCCGGTGAATCCCCTTGACAGTGCGGAAAGGGGCGGGAAGATGGCTGCAGCCGGCGAAGCGGGTCCAAAAGACAAAATAAAGGCGAAAACAACGACAATGGAAGGCAGGAAAAAGGGAAGAATTGACAGAGAGGCAAGAAGTCTCCGGTATCGGAAGTCATATCTTCCCAAAAACAGACCGAGGGGGAAACCAGCACAGAAAGAAAGAATTGCGCTGACCGCTCCCTGCTCAAGAGAGTTTACAAATGCTTCACGGGCAAGCCTGGCATCGAAGCTGTTGCTGAAAAGCAATCCGGCATAATTCTTTGCACCGAACGTATCAGCCAGCATTACGAACGGGACGACGACAACAGAAATCAGAAATAGCGAAGGCAGGAGCATAAGCAATAAAGCCTGCTTATCTCTGATAAGATCTTTCAGCCCATTATGGCTATCCATTCATCCACCCAGGAAGACATGTTTTCAGCGATGGCTGTTGAGTTGATGTAATTGTTCAGGGGTATGACATTTTTCGGATTGATGGCATATTCGTAGACCTGCGGCAGCTGCGTGCTTGAATTTGCAGGGTACATCCATTCATTCAGCGGCAGTTCATTCTGGACAACAGGACTGAGGAAATAATTGATGAATTTCTCCTCAAGGGAAAGGTGAGAAGAGTGGTTAACTATGGCGATGCCGTAAACGGTGCGCCAGCCGTACGGATTCCCATTGTAGTAAATCACTGTTGAATTAATGCTGTTGCCATAACCGAAATACTCGTTGTAGGCCGGATCTGTAGCGTAACTAACAACCATGCCTGTTCCCGGTCCTGACCCAAACTTTGCAAATGCCTGTGACCACGACAGGAATACATGACCTCCCACATATGGCCTTATCTGATTCCACCATACTGTCCAGTTCTGATGAAGGACATATGTGTAATAGGAAATCTGCCACAGGAGGAATGCTTCTCCTGTTGCGGAAGTATACGGATATTCAAGAAGCAGGTTTTGAGCAAGCGTGGCATTGGAGGCAATTTCCTGGAAAGTGGGACGGAAAGACTGATTGTGCGCTATAAGACTTACATTGTAGTCAATACCGAGGTAGGCATACTCATAGGGAGTAATATATCCGGCAGCCCCGCCCAGTTCGGAGATGAGAGTCGAATTCACGTATGCAATAGACGACGGTGTGTATTTGAGAAGAAGACCGTCCCTGACAGCCTGAACACCGTTGATGTTATTCAACCCGACGACCAGATTCGCCTGTGGATGCTGCTTGTATAATTGAAGAGACTGGATTAAGCCGTTCTGTGGCGTTTCAACGACGATCCTGACATCATATTCCTTCTCGAATGTGCCGAAAACAACATTGAACGCCGCAGATTTGTTGGAGCCGTAGGCCAGGAACGAACTGTAGGTGTAAACTACGAGGGTTGTCTTTCCTGTCTTGAATCCGGTGTCTGCATACAGTGTGTATGCAGCCGTGACGATCACAACCGCAACAAGCACAGCAATCAGTCGTTTTTCGAAGGGCCGAAGTCTGAATTTTTTCCTATCCTTAACATCTCTTGCAGGAGTCATTTAACCATTTCCTGCCAGAGAAGCCGTCAGAAATGTCTGCTTTCCTTCGCCGGTATTATCCGGATCAGGTTCAAGGGTCGGTGGCAGTCGGTGCCACCCTCTCAGCATTATCTAAACGCTCCCCTAGCTAAATAGGCATATTCCTGCATCCTAATAGCTTTTTACCTTCTCAGACAGCGTGAATGAAATGTGTTGGCCGGACACTGGAATCTGGAGACAAGTCGCGCCTTTTCAAACAGCGATCAAAGCAACACAGCCGACTGTTTCTAACAATTGGCGATTCCATCACTTCATAACACCCCCATCCCCACTTGTTTCTTTCCTGTTCCCATTACGCCAAAAATCAAAAAGATTGAGATGTTTCTGTCAATGCGCTTTCAAAAAGTCGATTGGCCGGCTAAAACATCTTCTTCTGTATCGCACCCTCAACTTTCTTCTTCATGTCATCCGGAATGCTTGTCATTCCATGCGCGGTCTTTGCATGCTCCATTATTTTTGGCATAAGTTCTTCTTTAGTCTTAGCGGATGTTTCAAAACCGCAGTTCATGCCCACGTCTTTGCACTTGAACTCAAATTTAGCCATACTGGCAAGTACCGGTACCTGTTGTATTAAGCATTATGCCTGTCCATTATAAGGATGGAATGGGAATCGATGAAATGAACCTTCTGTACCAGTTAAAGAGCTGCCTCTGGGCCATGAACAGGCACAACTACCCTGCCATCTGTCGCGAAGTATTCGATAATCGTAATTATCTGAATAAGAGGGATACGACCTTTCCGGTTTTTTGCGCTTATTCACGGCAGCGGACTGCGGAACCCGATACTGAAAAATTACATTATCCCGTAAGCATGTGTGACCACGAATGCAATACAGGATACCCGCGGATGAAGACGTCGCCAGGGCAATAGTTTCTTGCCTCAACGAATACGGGATAATAAACTCCCAGAGGAAACTCGGCAAACTGGTAAGACAGAAAATCAGGGATGTGGAAAGTGCCTTTCTGATCAGCGACAGGAGAATCAGAATGATAGCCGTAGGAAGGGGACTGGTAGAACTTGAACTAAAATACAAGGAAGCCAGGAACAGCAAGCTACCGCACAAGTGCCCGATCTGCGGTTCCAAACTCACACGTCTGAAAAATATGACCATATACGGAGGAACTGTCACGCTTGGTTACAGTTGCGGATCATGCAGATACTGGACAGGACTCAGGAAGAACGTTCCCTCCAGATATATTTTCACCTCCCGGCACTGAGGATGCATTGGCATCCAGTATCTCCGAAGACGATCGTAACAGAAGTACTAGGATCGAATGAGTATATATAAGGAAAACAGGAAAAGCCAGCATTACACGCAGCCTCATCGACTCGC